>JBGTCS010000140.1:0-33172 GCA_041748715.1 Pyrinomonadaceae bacterium
CCGTATTGGCTTGAGAATATCGGTATTGTGGCAAATGCTAAAGCCGGTCAGGCGGAACTGCCGAAAAACCAGAAGTTCGTACAAATAGGAATGGAAGCTCCGGATTTTTCGCTGACAAACCAAGACGGCAAAAAGATCTCGATAACCGATTACCGCGGCAAGTCGCTGGCAATCACTTTTATTTTCGCCCGATGCCCATTGCCGGATTACTGCATCAGAATGTCGACAAATTTTAGCGATCTTGCCAATCAGTTAAACACCGATCCAGAATTAAAGGACAAGATCCGGCTGTTGAGCATTTCCTTCGATCCCGAGAACGATACGCCGGAGAAGTTGAAATCCTATGGAATTGGTTATCTCGGCAAAGGGGCGAAACCCGATTTTACGGTTTGGCAATTGGCGGTTGGCAAGGATGCCGAGGTTCGAAAGATTGCGGATTTTTTCGGACTTAGATACGAGGTCGATCCAAACGACAAGACCCAGATCAATCACTCGCTGCGAACGGCAGTAATTGATCCGAACGGCAAAGTTACAAAGATCTATGCCGGAAATGAATGGACACCGGCTCAATTATTGAGTGAATTGAAAACGGCAGCGGACGTTAAAAATAATTAAGGTTTAGCCGCCCGATTCGATCGCTTTCGTTAAACGCGAATCATTCAGTAAAGATATTGCGAAATTCTCAGCGTCACTCTCAGCGTCCTCCGCGTTAATTTTATCTTAACGCCGAGATCTTAGAGATTTACGCAGAGTTCGCGTAGTTTTCTCTTATGCATAAAATGTCAGAACCGCGAGCGGTAGCGACCGGGTTCCGCGTCGCCGATAAAAGAACCCGGTCGCTACCGATCGCGGTTCTGACCCAACGATTCTCAATTGCATGACACTTTCCGCATAGATCAGACACCACTCACTTTTTATAATTCACAATACGGGTTAAACTTCACTGTAATTCAACCCAGATTCGGCGTTGGGCGATCTTGAGATTGAAGCCCAATGCACAAGCCCACGCGTCAGCAAGGGCGATACATCCGAGTCAGGTTTTCGGGGAAAGGCGTGACCTCGGAGCTGCGCGATACGCCCTTGCTTACGCGCGGGCTTGCGCACAAATCGGAGATTTTACGCTAATGACGAATCCGGGTTCAAACCATATTATTCAAATTTTGATGATCACACTGGAGATTCTATGCGAAAACTGTTCATTAGTTTATCGGTTGTTGTTCTGATCTTTTCCGCAGTCGCGTCGGCGCAAAAGCGAAATATTACGGAAAAGGACCTCTTTGATTTTACCTGGGTTGGTGATGCCCAGATCTCGCCGGACGGATCGCAAGCCGCATTTGTGAAGGTCACGGTGAATGCTAAGAAAGATGGTTATGACACATCGATATGGCGCGTTTCGACGGCTGGAACCGATGTTCCGCACAGGCTCACGAGCGGTACTCGCGACTCAACGCCCCGTTGGTCGCCGGACGGAAAGTATCTCGCATTTGTCCGCGTGACCGAGAAAGACGGCAAACCAGATTTGGCGCAGATCTTTATGCTGTCAATGAATGGCGGCGAGGCGTTTCAATTTACGAGCGTGCCTCGCGGAGCGGGCGGCCCCGTCTGGTCGCCAGACAGCAAGTGGATCGCTTTTGGCAACAGCGCCAAGCCTGACGAGATCGCGAATCAAGGCAAACCGGCGTCAACAGAGCGCGAGAGCGATGTCCGTGTCATTACTAGGGCAGTCTATCGCTCAAATGGCAGCGGATACACTGACCCCACGCGTGTCCAGCATCTGTGGGTTGTCGCCGCACCTTCGGCCCCCGAAGATAAGCCGACGCCAAAGCAGCTCACATTCGGAGCATTTAGCGAGGGCGGATTTGTCTGGGCCAAGGATTCGACGCGCGTTTACTTTACGACAAACCGAAAGGCCGAACCGTATTACGACCTGCCGGAGACCGAGATCTATTCGGTGGCGCCGACCGGAGGCGAACCGGTTTTGTTAACAAAGCTGAATATGGGCGTCGGCGGGCTAATTCTGAGTCCGGACGGCAAGAAGTTTGCATTTACGGCGTCTGCACGGACCGAAAAGGTCCAATCGTATACACAGCCGGATCTGTGGGTTCTCGATATAGCACCGAATGCCCAGCCAAAAAATCTGACGACCCAGTTTGATTACGATGTTGGCGGCGGTGTCGGCGGCGATAACGCTCCACCCAGAGCGGGCGGCGGCGGCGGCGGTTTTTGGACGGGCGACGGCAAGGGAATTGTAGAGAGCTATGCAAAAGAAGGCCGAGCAAATCTCGCGGTTTTTGATGCTGCCAGCGGTCGGATGACCGAACTTACAAAAGGCGATCAGGCAGTGCTTTCGTTTGACGCGACGCCCGATGGCAAAAAAGTCGCGTATACCATTTCTACACCGACGCGTATCACCGATCTGTACGTTACGGATCGATCGAGCGGTAATTCAAAACAATTGACCAGCCTAAATAGCGATCTGTTTTCAAAACTTAATCTGACCGAGCCCGAAGATATCTGGTACACGAGCTTTGACGGCAAACGCATTCAGACATGGGCGCAGATGCCACCCGATTTCGACCCGAAAAAGAAATATCCGCTGATATTAAATATTCACGGCGGCCCGCATGCGGCGTACGGTTATGTTTTTGATCACGAATTTCAATGGATGGCGGCAAAGGGCTATATCGTGCTATATCCGAACCCGCGCGGGTCGACCAGCTACGGCCAGGATTTTGGCAATATCATTCAATACAATTATCCCGGAGACGATTACAAAGATTTGATGGCCGGCGTCGATGAGCTGATCAAACGAGGCTATGTCGACGAAACAAAGCTCGGAGTAACCGGCGGCAGCGGCGGCGGCGTTCTGACTAATTGGACGGTGACCAAGACGCAGCGTTTCAAGGCGGCGGTGTCGCAGCGGGATATTTCGGACTGGGCAAACTGGTGGTACACGGCCGATTTTGCACAGTTTCAGCCGAGTTGGTTTCGCGGCGCGCCGTTTGAAGATGTCGAAGGTTTTAGAGAACGTTCGGCAATAACTCATGTCGCCAAGATCGAAACGCCGATGATGTTCATTCTCGGCGAGACCGACTGGCGAACCCCAACCGCGGCGGGCGGCGAAGAACTTTTCAGAGCCCTCAAATACCGCAAGGTCCCAACCGTCATGGTGCGATTCCCGAACGAATCGCACGAACTTTCACGTTCCGGTCAACCCTGGCATCGCATCGAACGCCTCCAGCACATCGTCGGCTGGTTTGATAAATGGATAATGGGAATGGCGAAGCCGGAGTATGAGGTGCCGGTGGTGAAATAACAGAAATATGGCTTTTCTTCTCAAACTTTATTTCGAAAGCGATGAACCGGCTCTTTTTAAGGGTTGGGTGCACGGAGAGTACAACGGTATTCGCGAGGAAGACACACCGTTCGCTGAGGTGGAGAGAGATGGAGACAATTACTTCATCGCGGTCAGTGGCCGGATGCAGATCTTGAGAAGAGCCGATATTCCAATTGGCTCGATTTTAGAATTCGGAACTTACTTGGCTGAGGCCGCGGCTGAGGGAGACGAAATTCCGTATGGCAAACCCTTGTGTTATGTTGTTCGCGATATATGCGATACCGAAGAGTTCAGAGAGGAGATTGCTCGACGAATCCGCGAAGTGGAGAACGGCGAAGTAGATCTGATCGATGGTGACGTTGGGTTTGCTCAGGTTCGCGAGCGTTTGAGGGAAAGAAGATCGTCGTAGTTTGGCTGCCCGGAGTATTAAATTCGAGCCAGCAAAGTATGGACTGATCACAAGTAAGTTGCGCTACCATAATACTATGAAAATTATTCTCACAATGATCATCGTCTGTCTCTGTTTTGTATCTGGGTATGCTCAGAAGGCAATTTCGAAAAACGAGTACGATCGTGTCTTTCAGAATGCTGTCCGAACAACGAATGCGCAATTTCCGTTTGTATTCACCGTTGCTACCGATACATATGCAAATGGAAAGGTAGTTTCAAGTGAAGTGGAGATCAACGAACGCCAGGCCCAAGGTGTCGAGCGCGAGACGAGAAAGATCGTCAAAGACGGCAAGACGCTACAAAGTTTTGGCGTTATGGTTGGATTCGGCAACAACACGTATTGCAGTCGCGACGGCAAGACCTGGACCGGTCCGCAGAAATTCGTATGTCCCGGGCCAGAAGACGGCGCCCTGTTAATGCTTTCGGGCCCTAGAAGCCCTGAGAGTTCGGAACATACGATGAGTGAAGACTCGGCTGATGGAAAAAAGGTAAAGGTGTTTCGAGAGTATTCCGTTTTCGCTTCGAAAGTACCAGACGGAATGAAGAGTTTTAAGGAAACCATAGCAACGGTCGATTCACGTGGATTCTTCATCGAGGTGCTCAACACGGAAGGAACACTCAGCCCGCGCGTGGTTACGCTCAAGAGGAAGCAGTCTTGGGTCCTGGACGCGAAATTCGCGCCGGTTGTCGCCCCAAAGTAATCCTTTGTTTTTGAGCCGTTCGGTGCCTTCCGCTAAGCGTGTGAATTTGCCGGAGTGACAACACAACCGGAAACCATCACGGTTTTGACATCGGACGCACTAGCGGCAAAGACAAGGGCAGCATGAATATCGCCGATCGGCTGAATCGCGGGGTGGTCGAGCGAGATGACAGCAATATCCGCTTGTTTTCCGGGTTCGAGTGTGCCGATTAGGTGGTCGAGGCCGAGGGCTTTGGCTCCGCCTAGGGTGGCGGTTTCGAGCATTTCTTTTGCGGTGATGAATCGATTCGAGCCTTCGCGGTTTCGGGCTGCGAGTGCGGCAAATCGTGATTCTTCCAATAGGTCGCAGACGTTATTGCTGGCGACCGAATCGCTTCCGAGACCGACGGCGATTCCTGCGTCGAGCATCGCTTCAAACGGAGCATAGCCATGGCCAAACTTGGCATTCGATTTTGGGCAATGGGCGATCTTTGCTCCGTTGGCCGCTATTCTAGCGATGTCGCTATCTGAAACATTAACGCAATGAGCGAGCAGCGGCTGGGTCGAGAGCATGCCGAGGCGTTCGAGGTATTCTATCGGTGTGCAGTGTGGGCTCTCCCAGTGGACATCGTATTTTTTGTAGACGTCGGTAAAGAACCCGGTGCCTTGCGTCAGCAGTTCGTCTTCGGCGGTGGATTCGGCGGCGTGGATTGTCAGCGGTACACGGTTGAGGATCGAATATTGGGCGATCAATTCAAACAGGCGCGAGCCGACAGTATAGGGCGAGTGCGGCGAGAGCCCAACGCGGACCAGTTCGGTTTCCTCAGTCTTTAGCTTTTCGTATTTTGTCGCGAGCTGTAAAAAATCGTCGTCTGCCGAACAGTTGTCTGCCGAAAACTCCGTCTCCTGAAAAACAATACCGCGCAAGCCCGCCGTTTTAAGGGCGTTCAGGCCAGCGTGCCCCATCCGACCGATATCACCAAAGCAAGTGACGCCCGCTCGAGCACCTTCGAGGGCGCCTGCGACAGCCGCGGCCACGATATCGTCCTCCGAGAGTTCTGCGCGCATCCGATTGAGCTTTAATAGCCACGCCGAAAAATCGTGCTCGACGTCATCCAGGGCACCACGCATTGATGTAATCTCAAGATGCGAATGGCAATTTACAAATCCGGGCAAGATGGCGGCTTCGCCAAAATCTTCGATCTCGGCGGCGGGGTATCGGGCTCTAATCTCGTCGATCGTGCCGACGGCCGCTATTCGGGTGTCATCGATGGCAACAGCGCCGCGCTCGATCACCGGTGCGGAAATAGGAAGTAGATAATTAGCCGCCAGAATCTTCAATTTACTTTTTTACCTGCTGGGTTCGATATCGCGTGAGGATCGAGCTGACGTAATATTTTGTAGACGAGATACCAATTCTTTGCAGAAAGTCGGCTTCCGGCAGAGTGGCCGGGTCGATGTCCTTTGTCCATTCTTCGACGCGGCTCGGCCCGGCGTTGTAGGCGGCGAGCGTCATCGACGTTTCGGCCGGCCGGCCGCGATAACGTTCGCGTAGTTTTTCGAGATACCAACATCCGATCTGTATATTTCGTTCGGGATCCAAAAGAAACTCGTTTACGTTCTCGGCGGCTTGTTTCTCAAATTCCTTAAAACCGGTTTCCTTCGCCCATTCGCGTGCAACAGCCGGCGTGACCTGCATTAAACCCACCTCTTCTGCCGCTCCCAACTTCCACGAGCGAAAATAAGTTTCCTGGTAAATAAGACTCCAGACCAGTTTTTCGTCCAACCGATAGACGCGGGCTTGCCGAGCGAGGAGGTCGTCGTAGCGATGTTCCCAATACGACGGAAAAAAGAAGCTGGCGGATAGAGTTACGACGCCGAGAATAAGCAGACATGAGATCAGATAGCGAGCCATTTTCGTAAAATTTTCGGCCTATGCTCCGCGTGATCGCTTAGTTTTTGTCCCGGCTCTGCCATTCAGCGAAACGTCTGCGGTCGGTGCGTCGAGTCGGTACTTCTTGGCCTTTGGCGAAAGATTGCCCGAACGCGTCATCTCGGCAAACAGATCGACATCGTAGTCGACCTCAAGAGCCATCTCACGGCGGATCTCAAGCAATATTTCTAAAAATTTAGGTCGGCGATACATAGGCTTAGTGAACAATTGTTCACGCTTAGCCGCGGTTCGTCAACTCTGCTGCCTTATTTCTCGGTTGGAATTCTCTGGCTATTAGCCCATTAAGGTGGTTACTGGACCACCGTGATTGTAGAAACGTCGTCAAACTGGCCCTGCGGGACATCGGGAACGCAATCTTTTGCGAGAAGTACTTTTAGATCCTCAAAACACATCGGACGGGCGAACAGAAATCCTTGGCCGCCTTCGCAGTTGAGGTCCTTTAAGACCTGAAGCTGCATCGGGGTTTCGATACCTTCCGCCACGACCGTCAGACCGAGTGTGCGGGCAAGGTTGATAATCGCTCTGACTATCTCGTCGTTTTCACCTTTCTCGTCGATCATTGAGACAAACGACCGGTCTATTTTTAACGCAGATACCGGCAATTTTTTAAGATACCCCAGATTGGAATAACCGGTTCCAAAATCGTCGATATTTATATCGATGCCAAAGTTTCGAAGCTGATTGAGCATCTCGACCGCCCGGTCGTGGTGTTCGAAAAACACGGATTCGGTGATCTCAAGTTTTAAATGGTTTGGCGAAAATCCGGTGTCGAATAGAATATCCTGAATATTGCGGACGAGCGAGTTTTGGCCGAATTGGGTGCACGAAAGATTAACGCTCACCGAATAATTTTTGGCATCCGTCCTTCGATTCTGAAGCGAGCCGATCTCCCGACAAGCCCGTTGCAGAACGTGTTGGCAGAGTCTATCGATCAGACCGATCTCTTCGGCCAAGGGTATGAATTTGGTCGGAGGGATTGGGCCGAGTTCCGGATGGTGCCAGCGGGCCAGCGATTCAAAACATTCGATCTCGCCGGATTTTAGCGAATAGATCGGCTGATAAAAGACTTCGATCTCGTCTCGTTCGACGGCACGGCGAAGATCGGTTTCGAGCTTTAGTATCTCGATCGCAGCACGGTGCATTTTTTCATCAAAAACCTCGTGCCGGGCTTTACCTGCCCGCTTTGCCTGATACATCGCCGTGTCGGCGTCACGCATTATATCCTCGGGAGTTAAATGCTGCTCGGACGCATGTAAAATGCCGATACTGGCCGAACTATAGACCTCGTGGCCGCGAAGGTCGAACGGGATGCTAAATTTTTGCTGGATCCTCTCTGCGATCCGAGTAACTTCGCTAATATCATATTGGCCTTCGACCAGGATGGTAAATTCGTCGCCGCCGAGCCGAGCTACGACATCCGACGGGCGCATACAGTCGCGAAGCCGGGCGGATATTTCTTTTAGTAACTCGTCGCCGATCAGGTGACCTAGACTATCATTGACATACTTAAACCGGTCAAGATCGATAAAAAGAACGCTGACCTTATGTTGATTGATAAAGCGGACCTTTTCTAAGGCGTTGCTAAGCCGGGTCATGAAAAACGATCGATTCGGCAAACCCGTGAGAGGGTCGTGGGTGGCCTCGTGCTGGAGTATTTCTTCGGCTAGTTTCTTTCCGGTAATATCCTGAATCTGAAATATCAGGTTCGGTTGTTCCGATCTAGCATCTGTTGCAGTCGAAACGCTCCACGAGGTCCAAACCGTTCGACCGGACTTATGGATGTACCGTTGTTCCATCTGGCACGTAGCGAGCCGTCCAATTAAGAGTTCATGAACCTTTACAAGTGTCGGACCGAGATCCTCTGGCAAGGTTATCGACTGAAAGTCCGTCGCAAGGAAATCAGATTCGGAATAGCCCAGTATTTCGCTCAGTGCGTGATTAACTTTTAGCCAATTTCCCGATGCAGAAACCAAGCCGATGCCGATGGGGGCGTAATCAAACGCGCTTCGGAATCGCCCTTCTGATTCGCGAAGCGCTTCTGACTGCGTTTCCATGATTTTTGCGTATTGTTCGGCTTGTTCGGCCTGTTTTACCGAGATCTCGAGATTCTTTAGATACATCCGGTACGAAAGAAAGACAAAAAAGATAACCGGGAACGTAGCAAAAAGTATTCCGAATCCCAAAAAGGATACCAATTGAACGAGCAACCCGGCACTTATTGCGCCGATAAAATATGTAAAGAACGTCCAGATGTATTTCGATTTCCAGGTCTCCCAGAGCGGTACACGATCCTTTAGAGCGTCATGAAAAGCGGCAAATGACGTATTGATCAGAAACTGAGTGAGGGCGATTACGGAAATGGCGATAATAAAGTTCTGCTGGTTTTCCTCTCCGGCGGCCAACTGGCTTTTTGAGTAAAGTCCAAATATTTTTAAGACCACAACCACTGCACTTGTCGAAACGGCCATTGTCGCCGCATTAAAAAAAACGGTTATTTTGCGATTGCAGAATCTCCACGCCGATGCACCCGCTTCGACTGCGGCAAGGATCACAGCGACCTCTCCGCCATATAGTAAAAGTGCCAGAAAGATAAATATGTCGGAAACCGAAATGTGGGACTTAAAGCGCGGTATTCTGACCGTGATGCGGGAACCAACCGCGATCGTAAAAACCACAAGGACCGACAGATAGACATCGATCTGTTCCACACGAATATTTGCCATGGCGGTCACCACGCAAATAATTCCGGCAACAATTACCGCTGCCATGTATTGATCTGATCTATTGATCTTGTCCATCTGTAGAAGACGTTGCAGGCCAATGGGGCGTTTTATGTGAGGATGAGTACAGGTTAAAATTAGTATCGAGTTTTGGCGGACGGGGGACGTCGCTTGTCGATATGCTTTTAACAATAGAGAAGGCTGTCTGCCAGCCTTCTCTATTATCAGGTAAAACAACGATGTTGTCTACTGTTTATTTTCTTCTAAACAAAGAGGGTTGTGCATTCATCCGAGTTTCGAAATCCGGCACGTTCAAAACTGCGATGGGCAGATCCCAAATTTGCATTGCTGAGGAGGCAAACTTGTGAGACGCGTGATAAAAGCTGAACCGTTAATTGGGAAAGGAATTTGGAACCGAACCTCATTCCGCGATAGTTGTGGCCCACGAAGACTCCTTCTAAATAGGCGACGTCGTCGGTTTCGGCCATGAGGTCCGTCTTGAAGACAAGGTTTTCGCCATCGAAAACCACGAACACGCGGCCCTGGTGTATGCGGCGCTCCACACGTTTCAGAAAGCCTTCGCGATCCTTTAGCAATGGATCGACCCCTGATTCGAGAAAGGCTACTTCGGCCTGAGCCTCGGCAATCGGTAGCAATTCGTCGGGCTTGGCAAGCCTCAAACGGCTATCCGAACCCTGTACAGGAAATGGAAAAGCTGCTTCGAAAAGCTTTTCGACACATGTCAATCGTGGTTGACGAGAGCCTTCGGTGAGATAGTTCCAAAAGCTTTCTGCCGACTTGCCGCTTGACATGATCACATGGATCGGTGTCTGCGGAGTCCTCGCCTGGAATGCGAGAGCCTTTAACGCTTCGTCAGTTCGAGCCTCGACCAGTGTGGAATGTCCGATCAATGCAACGCCTTCGAGCGTTCCAGCGGAGTTTCGATATCCGAAGAACTTACCTCGATTTAGTTCGCTTTCGATGCCATTGTCGTTAATAAAGCTCGACATGACGACAGTGTGAACCGGACGAATCGAAAGAAAGTCCTTTACTTCCGGCGTGTCCGCGGCTGTCAACTCCATGACTTTGGTCATGTTGGGAGCCAGGGTCAGAAGGTGGTCGAAGTTGAAGTGCGAGATCTCATTCTTTATTGCAGTAACCTGAGTTAACATTTTTTTTACCTCCTCTTATTTTTGACCGTCTTACTGCATGCAGGCTGTGTTATCTCCGAAAAGGATAGCATCACCAACCAGCACTCCATCACCAACCAATACTCCGTCGCCCACAAGCACCCCGTCGCCGACTAATACGCCGTCACCGACCAGAACACCGTCGCCGACCAGTACGCCATCACCAACGAGTACTCCGTCGCCGACAAGTACGCCATCGCCGACCAGTACACCGTCACCCACGAGTACGCCATATGAGAGCCAGATCGAACCACTTCCGAGTGCTCCGCCGTCACTTCTAACGACGTTGCGGTTCAAACCAAGTCCGGCAGTAAAATAAGTCGAGGTATTTAGTGAGAATGCACCGTTTGAAAAATCTATTCCGGCACCGACGATATGCTCTCGCTTATAAACTGACTGGAATTGCGAAACCAGATTTTGTCCGGTTACCGAAGTATATTTTCCGAGAATTAACTGTGCCCATGTAAATGTGCTGCCACCGATTGTGGACGAAGTTGCGGGCATGGACCATCCGGCTGGTACCGTAGAGGCTCCGTTTGCCAAGTTTTGAAAATCAACGTCGGTGCGTAACGATCGTGCCAGTTTTACAGCGCCATCCAAATTGAGTTCACCGGCTCCCTGTTCGAAGGTATTAGCACCCGATATAGGCCTCGCTGTATATTGCAGGATCATCCTGACCATATTTGGCGTCAAATTTGGATTTACCTGAAGCAGAAGAGCTGCTGCTCCGGCCACTATGGGGGCCGACATCGAGGTTCCGCTCATGAGCATATCTGCGTCGGTTACCGATTGGAGCAAAGTGAGCGGTAAATTAAGGAGCGGATTCTGTGTCGATAGCAGATTTCCCGCCGCCTGATACGAAACGAGTTTATTGCCCGGAGCAACCAGATCGGGTTTGATCAAGTTGTCATATACCGGCACGCCAGTTGACGTTCTGTAAAAACTGCGGGTCGGACCGCGCGAGCTATAGGTGGTGATAGTATCGTCACCTTGGCTGTTTGTTCCGTAACTATTAGAGGCACCCACAGTGATGGCATATGGACTATTTCCTGGGGAATGGATATTTCCGTAAACCTTTTGACCGGTAGCATTCTTACCAAGGTTTCCCGCCGCTGCGATGACTACGATCCCCGCATTTGCCAATGCTTTTACCTTGAGGCAAAGCGGGTCGTTTGTATAGCTATCAATTGCCACGGTTCCGAGGCTGAGATTGACGACGCGAATGTTATGAGTTGATTTGTTCGCAAGGATCCAGTCAAGGCCGTTCAAAAGCCACGACGTTTGACCGACTCCAACGTCACTAAGTACTTTAACGCTTATTATATTTGCGTTTGGAGCAATACCGCGATAGGCATTGCTATTGTAGGTTTGGCTGCCGATCGCAAGACCCGCGACATGTGAGCCGTGTCCGTAAGCATCATTAGTTGCCGTCAGGCTTGACGTCGTGAAGTTAACATTGGCAACAATCCTGGATGAACCACCATTCTTGAAGCCGTTGTGAGCCGCATAAATACCTGAATCAACGATTGCGACGCCAACTCCGGCTCCGTCTAGCGTATAAGCTGCACGGCTAGCGGTAGCGGATTGTGAACGCATCTGTGTGGCTCCGGTCGTATCCTCGACATGGCCCGTAACCATCGTAGGACGATCGGGCGAAATATAATTGATCAAACCGCTGACAGAAAGTGACGGAAGAGCGGAGAGGGGCAGATTCACAACAAGCGTATCACTTTTACCGATCCGCTCTGAGACGCGGGCTTGTCCATTAGCCATCAGTACCCGAAGGGCCGCATTATCCGCATTTTTCGCCTGAACGATTACATCGACACGTTCTCGGCCGGTCGGATCCTGAGCCATCATATCCCTGAGGTCAGGTGAGATGTTATCTCCGCGATAACCTTCGTTGTCGACTTTCCTTGTATCCTTAGCGGTGTTCGCAGAGTTGCGGTCCACCACCAAAATTCCCGAAAAGAACTCGGCGATCTCTGGCTGCGATTCGATATTTTCGTCATAGGCCTCGGCCGAACTGCCGCCGATTATAGTGAGTTTTCCCTCGGCAATGGAGTTGAAGAGTTCGGTCTTTGCGGCCGTGGTGCCGACTAGGTTTGTAAGTTCGTTTACAAACAGGATCGTTTGTCCTTTAGAAGCGACCGCCGCAGCCACAATTGAATCGATGTTCTGTTGAATTGCCTCGGCAGTCCGGGAATTTGAAAAAAGAGCATCGGTCTCGAGTTTAAGGATCGTTTTAGTGGCCAGGTTCTGTGGGACCGAACCTTTCGCTATTCGCAACGCGGCTTGTTCGACAACCGCATCCTGAACTGCTTTGTCCGCATCAACGATTACTGGCTGGCGAACACCACCTTCTGCTAACACCTTGATAAGGCGAGCTGTCTCGTTTTCAAAGTTTAGGTTTGCACGCAATCTTCCTTCACGGCCAAGCTGCGTCAAATCGGTAGTGTATTTCGCCGTCGCCGATGATTTCGACGTAAAGGTCGTTTTGTCCGTATTAAACTGAGTCGCAGCAAATACGTTCGAGAAAATAAACGACGTGAGGATCGCAATCGATGCGAATTGCCTGGTCGCTTTTACTTGAAATATTTTAATCTTCATATGGTCGCTCCTAAATGGGGCCTAGAGTTTTTCGGCGGCATACGCCGTCAGCCTCTTTAATACAAGGGGCGTGCCAAAACGTAAGTGAAGGAATAACGAGACTTAGTGAGACTTAGCCACAGCGAGGATGGAAGAGAATCGGTCAAAATGAGTGATGTCTTCGGTCAGCATGACCGCCTATTAGATAAAAAAAGAGAAGGCCATGGACCTTCCCTTTTCCGTTAATAACTTTTCTTCCGAATCAGATATTCAAAATATCCACGAGTTCCTGGACTGCTGCAGCGCTCTTATGCAGGGCCGTGCGTTCGTCGTTGGTCAGACTGATCTCAATGATCTGTTCGATCCCATTTTTGCCGAGTTTGACCGGCACACCGACAAATAGATTGGAAACACCATATTCGCCTTCGAGGAAAACGGCACACGGAAGGATTTTTTTCTTATCCTTTAGGATCGCTTCGGTCATTTCGACAGCACCGAGGCTTGGAGCGTAGTAGGCACTTCCAGTTTTGAGCAAACCGACGATCTCAGCTCCGCCATTGGCGGTCCGGGTAATGATAGCGTCAAGTTTGTCCTTAGGTATGAGTTCGGTGATAGGGATTCCCGCTACAGTCGAATAACGCGGCAGCGGAACCATCGTATCGCCATGACCGCCGAGGACGAAGCAGGTGACATTCTCGACCGAGACGTTCAATTCCTCAGCAACAAAACATCGCATGCGCGCCGAATCGAGGACGCCGGCCATGCCCATCACGCGGTTCTTAGGAAATCCCGAGCGGCGAAATGCGACCTGAGCCATCGCATCGAGCGGATTTGAGACGACGATGATAATCGAATTAGGTGAGTATTTAGCAACCTGTTCGGTAACTGAACCGACGATCTCTGAATTTGTCTTAAGCAGATCGTCACGGCTCATACCTGGTTTTCGCGGAAGTCCGGCCGTAATAATAACTACGTCAGAATCCGCGGTTTCTTCGTAGCCATTCGAACCGACAAGTTTAACGTCAAAACCATCGATGGGAGCCGCCTGAGCGAGATCCAGTGTCTTGCCCTGTGGCGTTCCTTCGACAATGTCGACTAAAACGACGTCAGCGAGCTCTTTGCTCGCGATCCAGTGAGCAGCGGTGGCACCCACATTGCCAGCACCAACAACCGTAACTTTATTTCTTCCAGCCATAATTAATCCTTCCTAACTATAATCTCCAAGTAAAATAAAAGAGGTATTTTGTCACAACTGGCGGGAATCGGCAAAGAGCGATGTTTTTGGCCCGACGATCAACCGACGAATTAATCCTAATAGAAAAAACCCGATGCGCTCTCCCCTTCGCATCGGGCTTTTTCTAAATGGCCGTAGAGACTTTCGCCACCGACCAAACCTGTTAAAAACTTTTTAGTAATCGAGTACGGGCAGTATCACTTCCTTTTTCAACTCGATCTCAAATTCTTCGCCTTTCTTTATCCGGACGTCTCGGCCTTTTCTGAGAAATGCTACTCCGGTTCCGGCTCCCGCTCCTACCGCCGCTCCGATCAAGATTCCACTTGAAGAATCGGAAGCCGCTCCCAACGCGGATCCCAAAACCGCTCCTCCCAAAATACTTAGGATGTTAAAAGTCCGCGACGAATCCGCAACTACAGGAATAACCTTGACACCATCAAGACGCCGACTCTCGTTCGATATCTTGAGTGTTTCAAATACGACACCGAGCGAGCCATTTTGCCCGCCGCTACTTGCGGCTCTGGCCTCAACTACACGCCCTTCAATAATCGTTCCTTCGGGCACCACTACCACTTCGCGAATCGTGACAGGCCTCGATACATAGGCAATGAATGTGTCGTTTACACTCGATACTGTCGAATTTAATTCAACGTCGAGTTTGACCTGAATCTTGGTACCAGCCGGTAAACGATAGATTGAATCCGTCTGAGCTGACGAAAAAATTGAATTTGCAAAGATCAATAAAAATAAGATTAACGACTTAGTGACGATGGCAAAGCGGTTCATGTGTGATCTCCATCTTCGCGATCTCAAGAGCTGCAACCGCGAATGTAAAGTGCAATGGCTGTGCCATTACAAACGAGTCCAATTTAAAAGCAGAATGCCTATGTTTCAAGGCATTTTACATTTTCGCTTTATAACTTGTCGAATTATTCCGTCACCGTATCGAATAAGCACTGCACCATTTGGGGGCCAAGTTAAAGAGTTTTAGTCAAGTATGGGGTGGCTACCGCCGCGGCTGTGATCCGCCGTCGCGGCATATCGTCGCTGGTCATTATGGTACAAGATCAAATGCTCGCCTTCGTACCGCACAACATTAGACATTCGATCAAAATCTTTAGTATGTTCGGCAATCACAAACGTGCAGGGATCATTGGCCAGAACCAATCCCGCCGCATAGATATAGCCGCCTTGATCAAAAACGGTTCCAGCGTATTGGGCGGCGCCGACCGCAAAATCTGGGGAATATTGCCCAGAACTGTCCTTCGTGCGGTCGGCCTTCGCTATAAAGATTGAATAATCACTATAGCTAAGGCGGTTTCGATATCGATTCTTACGGGCGATCGCAAATAGGTCCGTCAATCCCTTATCTATCGCCTTCAATATGGTTGTCGACGGCTGACTAACGGCATAAACATTGGCTCCCTTTGGCGTCCGGGTCGCAATGGTAAATTTGTCACCCGTCACTCGCTCGGCCTTTGTTAATATGCGAGAATTCTGACCTAGAACTGTACCGCCTAATCCAGCAACAACCACAAAAAATGCGAGAATTTTTGACAGTGAATACCTTGTCTTCATATTTTATCTCCCATTGAACCAGTTGCAATTCCTATACCAGCGGGATGGTTTATAACAGATAACGTAAAGGTAAGTAGAAGAACGGTTGAGATTATTTAGGTTTGGTACGCATTCTTGAAAAAAAAGCCCCACTTGCGTGAGGCTTTTTTTGATGAAATGGTACTGGGGACGGGAATCGAACCCGTACGCCCCTAAGGGCACAGGATTTTAAGTCCTGGGCGTCTACCAATTCCGCCACCCCAGCACGATTTTAGAGAGTAGCACGAATAATTTCCAAACACCAAAATATGGCTTTGCGATCTGAATTCTTAAAGTTTTTCAGCGTGCGAGAAGTATTCGAAGTTTATATAGATGGTCTTCACAGTCTCAAATCGGAGATCGATTTCTTATGTGAATGTTCGAGCTGCGGAATTATTCCGAGTACGTTCCCGGTTAGGGCATTATTGTAAAAGGACTGTTCAGCACCAGCAAAAGAGCTGGGTAAAACTCGAGAGTGTCCGGCCAGTCGTATGTTATGATTGAGCCCTATACGGGTTCGGGGTTTTATATGGAACAGGTTTCGTGGATATTGTGGATCGTCCTCGGCGTTGCGTTGATCGTCGCGGAGATCTTTACGCTCGGATTTGTCCTGTTGTGGTTTGGGTTGGGGGCCATTGCTGCGGCGTTGGTCGGTATTTTGGGCGGCGGATTCTTGCTTCAGTTCTTTGCTTTCGCCACGGTTTCAATTGGCCTTACCGCAATGTCTCGAACCATCTTTGCAACCTATTTTTCACACGACGATAAGCATGCACTAAAATACGGGGTTGATGCCTTGCCCGGAAAGATCGGTACGGTTTCGTCAGCAAGTAAGGGTGAATTGAACGAAGGAGCCGTCAAGGTGTTTGGCTCGACCTGGACGGCGTTTCCTGTAGACGGCGAAACGGCGTTAGCCGAGGGAGAAAAGGTGCAGGTCGTCGAAATTAAAGGTTCATCGATATATGTTCGCCGAATAACGAACGAGCTGCCATCTTGGAGAAACGAATAGAAAAATACGACGTAAAACGCATATGGCCCTGCCTAATCAAACGATTTCGGCGGTATCAACCTCGAGCGTTTCCTGATCTGCAGTATCGTGTAATCCGCCAAGATCAATAATTTCCAGTTTTACGCTATCTTCCGTAGGTTCAGTTAGCCCGTCACCCGTAAACTTGGACACCACGACGGTAATATTGTCCTCGCCGCCGTTCTGATTGGCGAGTTTTACAAGCTCGGCACAGCCATTCTCGAGCTGATCAAAATTATCATTGATGATCTGCTGCATATCCGACGCACTGATTTTATTCGAAAGTCCGTCACTACATAAAAGATAAACATCATTGCTGCACGGGACGAGGCGGGCTGAGACCGGATAGATCTCATTTTGAGCTCCAAGGGCCTGTAGAATTACGTTTTTGAGAGTATGGGTTTCTGCCTCTTCGGCCGAGATCTGTTGGGCATCAATCAATTGCTGGACGAGCGATTGGTCCTTTGTGATCTGATAGATTTTACCCATTCGAACAAGATAGGCTCGGCTGTCACCGACCTGTATGATGTCCGTCGCCTGCGGCGTCACTCCAATGCCGGTAAACGTCGCACCCATACCCTGAAACTGAGGGTCGGTGCGCCCCTGTTGATGAATTAGATAATTTGCAAAAACGGTTGCGTTGTATAGGCGGTTAATAAGATAGTGATCTTGTTCTTCGGGCGTGAGAGTGCTGTCGGGATCGTCCTCGTCCAGCATCTTTTCGGCCACCGTTTCGACGGCCATCGTACTCGCAACTTCGCCAGCCAGAGCTCCGCCCATACCATCTGAGACAGCCATGACAACACCGTTACCGTCGATCTCAAATTTCTGGCTTTCGACGACAAATTCGCCGTCCTCCTGCGAACTTGTCCAGGCCTTGGTGCCGGTGATATTCAGCAAGAGGTAATTGTCCTCGTTTCCTTTTCGGACGCGTCCTATGTGCGAGGTGGCGTGTGTCTCAACAGTGAACATAAATTTCTTGAGTTTGGGACTCCGAGTGACAATCAAAAGCCAGAAACAAAATTAACACAGATCGTCTATATCGAGGAACCCTAAACTTTGATCTCCGAATTAGCTAAGAGCCTGATCGATGTCGGCAATTATATCTTCGACGTCTTCGATACCGACTGAGATCCGGACGAGTCCGTCAGTGATACCGAGTTTATCACGCGTTTCTTTTGGAACCGACGCATGCGTCATCGACGCCGGGTGCGATATCAGGCTTTCTACGCCGCCGAGACTCTCGCCAAGGGTACAAACCTTGACCGCTTCGAGAACCTTTTTGGCATTGGCGAGCGAACCAGTCTCGAACGATACCATACCGCCAAACCCTGACTGCTGCCGTTTTGCCAATTCATGCTGCGGATGCGAAGTAAGGCCCGGATAGTAAACCTTTTGGACCTTTGGATGCTCAGCCAGAAAATTTGCTACCACACGCCCGTTTTTATCATGAGCCTCCATCCGGATCGCGAGCGTTTTCGTCCCGCGCAGGACCAGGAACGAATCGAAAGGCGACAGGATCGCGCCGATGCCATTTTGGACAAAGCCGATCCATTCCGCGTCTTTTTCATCATTTAGTGCGACAAATCCCCCAACGCTATCCGAGTGGCCGTTTAGGTATTTGGTCGTCGAATGCACGACGATATCAACGCCGAGATCGATCGGGCGTTGAAAATATGGGGACATAAACGTGTTATCGCAAATGACTTTGGCTCCGTTGGCGTGGGCAAGCTCGGAGACGGCTTTAAGATCCGTGATCGTCATGATCGGGTTTGTCGGAGTTTCGACAAACACCATTTTGGTGTTCGGCTTAAATGAACGCTCGAGATTCGCGATATCCGAGGTGTCGGCCAGATCAAACTCGATACCGTAATCGACCAATATCCGGTTAAAAAGCCGGAATGTGCCGCCATATGTATTATCCCCAAGGATCACATGGTCGCCGGCTTTTACCAATTTTAATGCAGTATCGATCGCCGCCATTCCGGAGGCAAACGCAAAACCGAATTTTGCATTCTCCAAAGCGGCAATGTTTGTCTCCAGCGCTGAACGCGTCGGATTTTGTGTGCGAGCGTATTCAAATCCTTTGTGGACGCCAAGGCCGTCCTGAGCATAAGTCGAAGTTTGATAAATTGGAACGCTGACCGCTCCCGTGGCGATGTCAGGTTCGTTACCTGCATGAATGGCGACGGTCGAAAAACCCATAATGTTGGACCGAGGTCAAGGTGACCCGAAAAGCCGTCGGTCGGCGGCACAATTATACAGATAAGGTAATAAAATACTAAGTTTAACGCGAATAAAATGTTAACTTGGCAGGGGGAAAAATGCAAACAGATGGGCAGAGAGCCGTTATATTAAGCCGATGCGAAGCGGGGAAGCGATACCGGTTTTATCCTCGTAGATCGAGATGAGTTCTTCATTTTTTAATGTCAGGCCAATATCATCAAGACCGTTCAATAGGCAGGTGCGGCGAAATGCGTCGAGTTCGAAATTCGCGATTAGGCCCTTTCCGTCAGTTACTTTTTGATCTATCAGATCGATAGTGAGCGAATAGGGGGCGAGCGATTTGGCGTTTTCAGCTATTGTGGCGACAATCGATTCGTCGAGACGGACAGGTAATAGACCATTCTTTAGGCTGTTATTAAAAAAGATATCGCCAAAGCTGGGCGCCACGACGGCTCTAAATCCAAAATCTAGCAAGCTCCATGCGGCGTGCTCCCGGGATGAGCCGCAGCCAAAATTAGCCCCACTAACCAGGATCGACGCACCGGCATAACGCGGATTGTTAAGAACAAAGTCGGGGTTCAATGTTCCGTCTGCTTCCCGACGCCAGTCATTAAATAGGAATGCACCGTAACCGGTCCGCTCGATGCGCGTCAAAAACTGCTTGGGGATGATCTGGTCCGTATCTATATTGGTTTGCAAAAGCGGTGCTGCTAAACCTGTAAATGTAGTGAACTTTTCCATGGCGGCGAATCGTGAATAATATTTTCTCGTTACTAATCGTTAAACTTCCAGTTGCGAACGTCAACGAAATGACCGGTGATCGCGGCGGCTGCCGCCATAATCGGCGATACAAGATGCGTCCGGCCGCCTCGACCCTGCCGACCTTCGAAATTGCGGTTGCTCGTCGAGGCACATCGTTCGCCGTCGGCCAGAATGTCCTCGTTCATCGCGAGACACATCGAACATCCGGCGTCACGCCATTCAAAACCGGCATCGACAAAAATTCTTGCCAATCCTTCGTCCTCAGCCTGTTTTTTAACCTGCATCGAACCGGGAACCACCATTGCATTTACACGGCTGCTGACCGTGTATCCCTTGACGACCTTGGCCGCTTCGCGGAGATCCTCGATACGCGAGTTGGTGCACGAACCGATAAATGCGCGATCGATCTTGATCTGATCGATCCGCTGCGACGGTTCGAGCCCCATATATTTGTACATCCGCTCAAATGATCTCATCTCATTCTCGTCATGTGCGGAGCTTAGATCCGGTACCATTTCGGTGACTTTTACCGACATGTCGGGCGATGTTCCCCACGTGACAAATGGTTCGAACGATGAGGCGTCAATATCAATCGACCGGTCAAAATCGGCTCCCGCGTCAGTGTTCAGGGTTTTCCATCCGTCGACAGCGCGATCCCAATTTTCACCATCTGGAGCGAAAGGTTTGGCGTTTAGATATTCAAATGTTTTTTCGTCCGGTGCTATCAATCCCGCTTTTGCCCCGCCTTCGATGCTCATATTGCAGACGGTCATTCGGCTCTCGATGGAAAGGTCGCGGATCGTCGAACCCGCATATTCGATAACGTGTCCGGCGGCACCGCCGGCACCGATCCGGTTGATGATGCCAAGAATGACGTCCTTAGAAGTAACGCCGAAAGGCAATTCGCCATCGACATTAATGCGAAAATTCTTTGACCGGTCCTGCTGCAGACATTGGGTCGCAAAAACATGCTCTACTTCGCTCGTGCCGATCCCAAATGCCAGTGCTCCAAACGCTCCGTGTGTCGACGTATGCGAGTCGCCACAGACGATAGTCATGCCTGGCTGTGTCAAACCTTGTTCGGGTCCGAAAACGTGGATGATACCTTGTTCGATACGATCAAGGTCGTAAAGTTTTACGCCGAATTCGCGGCAATTTTCCCGCAGCGCTGCGACCTGTTGTGCGGCGACTGGATCTTTGAACGGGAGATTGCGGCCGATCGTCGGTATGGCATGATCAATAGTACCGAAGGTCAGCTCAGGACGGCGTAATTTGCGGCCTGAGAGTCGCAAACCCTCGAAGGCCTGCGGACTCGTCACTTCGTGGATTAAATGCAAATCGATATACAAAAGCGACGGTTTACCCGACTCTTCGTGAACGACGTGGCGGTCCCAGATTTTATCGTAAAGCGTTTTCATGGGTTTTAGACCGCGTGATAGGCGCTCTTGACGATGGCAAATTCGACGGCGCGGTTGGCGACCATTGCTCCCATTTCAGAGGTCGAGTTTATCTTTGCGGAGCCCGTTTCGGCAATGTCGGCTGTTCGGTGACCTTTCTCGAGGACCCATTTTATCGCATCTTCGATCGCGGCAGCGGCCGCTTCATTTTTTGCCGTATAGCGAAGCATCAATGCCGCGGAAGCAATTGCTCCGAGCGGATTCGCCGTATTTTTGCCCGCGATTTCGGGCGCCGATCCGTGTATCGGTTCATAGAGGTCAACGGCACCGCCGATGGTTGCCGATGGCAGCATGCCCAGCGAACCAGTCAACACCGCGGCCTCGTCGGACAAAATGTCACCAAAAAGGTTTTCCGTCAGGATGACGTCAAACTGCGTCGGATCAGTCACCAAATGCATCGCACATGCGTCCACGAAAAGATGGTCGAGGGCAACATCAGAATAGTCTTTGCCGACACGCGTTACAGTTTGCCGCCAGAGTCGTGAAGTTTCCAGAACATTTGCCTTATCGACGGAGGTCAGTTTTCGGCGGCGCCCGCGGGCCGACTTGAAGGCAATATGTGCGACGCGTTCGACCTCTTCGACGGAATAACGCATCGTGTTAAATGCTTCGCTCGAATCCTCGTTAAATCCACGAGGACTGCCAAAATACAGGCCGCCGAGTAGTTCGCGGACGATCAGCATGTCGGTGCCCTCGAATATTTCAGGCCGCAGCGGCGATGAACCGATTAATGAAGGAATTGCGGCAGCCGGTCTCAGGTTTGCAAATCCGCCGAGCGCTTTTCTCAGCTTTAAGAGGCCGATCTCGGGGCGATCTTCGGGCAAGAGATCGTCAAATTCCGGCGAGCCGACCGCACCAAGCAAAACGGCGTCCGAGCTGACGCACGCGTCTTCGGTTTCCTTCGGAAATGCCGAACCCGTCGCATTGATTGCGGCTCCGCCGATCAGGTGCTCTTCGGAATGGATAGGTATTTCAAAGGCCGCGGCGACCTCGTTCAGGACGAGTGCTGCCTGCCGGCAAACTTCGGGACCGATGCCGTCACCGGGTAAAATCGTGATCTTCATAATAATTAAAACTCAAAAACTATGCGGCAATCGCTGTCGGGATATTCGCCGGGGCCAAGGCCAACAGATCTTGATCATAGACATTTTTCTTGCGGTCGGCCAGAGCGATAAATCGTGGATAAATTTCGGCGATCTCACTATCGCTTAAATTAAGTCCGAGAGTTTCGTACCGCGAGACCAGAGCGTGTCGTCCCGAATGTTTGCCGAGAACGATACTGCTGCTCGGCACTCCTACCGACTCGGGCGTCATAATCTCGTAACAAAGTGGATTGCTTAAAACGCCGTGCTGATGGATACCAGCCTCGTGGGCGAAAGCGTTTCGGCCGACGATCGCCTTGTTGGGTTGGACGCCGAATCTCACGATCGAGGAAAGCAGTTGGCTGGCCGGATAGAGTTCCGTCGTGACGATTCCGTTTTCATAAGGCATTTTGTCGGCGCGGACGGCCATCGCCATAACCAATTCTTCGAGCGACGCATTGCCAGCTCGTTCGCCGACCCCGTTGACTGTGCACTCAGCCTGTGTCGCACCCGCCTCGATCGCGGCCAGAGTGTTTGCGACTGCCAGTCCAAGATCGTTGTGACAATGGACGCTTATAGTGACATTCCTGTCTCGAACGACGCGTTCCTTGACGGTGCGAACGAGGTTAGCGTATTCAGTCGGCAAGGTGTATCCGACGGTGTCGGGCACGTTGAGAACGGTTGCCCCGCATTCGACGGCCGTTTCGAATACCTGACATAAAAAATCAACGTCGCTCCGAGTCGCGTCTTCGGCCGAAAACTCAACATCGTCGACACATTCGCGAGCTGTTCGAACAGCGTTTGCGGTCATATCTATCACTTCGTCGCGGCTCTTTTTTAATTTGTATTGCAGGTGAATATCCGAGGTCGCGACAAACGTGTGTATGCGGGCCCGCTTGGCCGTTTTGAGAGCCTCGGCGGCACGATGGATATCGGACGCAACTGTCCGGCATAATGCGGCGATCGTCGTGTTTCTACATTCGTTGGCAACCGCGACGACCGAACGAAAGTCGCCTTCGGACGCGAATGGAAAACCTGCCTCGATGACATCGACGCCAAGTTTCTCGAGCTGACGCGCCATCGATATTTTTTCCTCAAGATACATTGAACAGCCTGGAGACTGCTCACCATCACGCAACGTGGTATCAAAGATCGCAATTCGATTTGGACTCATAAATTCTCCGTGTAGAAAAAGGTCGATACATCAACGCCTGTTCAACTTGGGGAAAATTTTATACAACACCTATATGATAAGTCAAGGTTATGTAACCGGTAAATAAATAATATCTGATTATATTTCTATATTCATATTGCGGCTAAATTTAGTATTGCTACGTTTCTGGGAATGCGATACAGTTTGCAGTGGGTCAAAACAAACATACAATAAATATTATAGAGATATAAGTGGCAATTGAAACGGGCACTCAATGGACATTAACCAACTCGAAGTAATCGTCACAGTGGCGCGCGAACGAAGTTTTTCACGAGCAGCCGATGTCTTGAACCGGACGCAGCCGGCTATCAGTCAGGCGATCCGTCGGCTCGAAAGCGAGATTGGCGAAAAGCTCTTTGACCGGTCGTCAAAGGACGGTACGCTGACCTACGCGGGCGAGGTTTTGCTTGGTCATGCAAAGCAGATGCTCAACTTGCGTAAGCAGGCGGAATTGGCCATGACCGAGTTGCGAGATCTGCAGCATGGCAAGGTTACAATCAGTGCCAATGAGCACACGGTATTTTATCTCTTGCCGGTTATCGAGGAATTTCGCAAGCAGAACCCGCTGATCAAGATCGAGGTACGACGCGGAGTTGCGAGCCGGATACCAAAGCAAATCACGGCCCGTGAGGTCGAGCTAGGTGTCATTTCGTTTGCGCCGAACGATGATTCTTTGCGTTCGATCAGCGTTTTTAGCGACGAACTCGTCCTCGTTATTTCACCCGACCACCCATTGGCGGACCGGGAGCAAATCCAAATAAAGGAACTCGGAAGCGAGATATTCATCGCTCATAACGCACCGTCCCCCTACCGGCAAAAAGTTATCGAGACTTTCGACAAACATAAAACAAAACTAAACATCGCCATCGAACTGCCATCGCTCGAGGCCATCAAGCGCCTCGTCGCGAGAGGCGTGGGAATTGCTCTCGTTCCGCGTTTGAGCGCACGAGCAGAGATAACAAGCGGGATATTGAAAGAGCTACGGGTTAAGGAAATGAAGTTCGAAAGAAAATTGAACATTATTTATCGACGTAATTCCGAACTCTCGCACGCCGCAAAAGCATTCCTCAAAGTCGCCAAAGATTCGGGCGACCGTGATTAATATTGATCTATGTATTAGCATATAGATAAGTTAGAATGTGAGGGACGCTCTAAAACATTGATTTTATTCATTCAAATATAACAAAAAATATGGCTGAAATAGATCTCAGTGATGCACGTTCAACATCGGAAAGAAGAGGTTCTGACCGTAGGAAATTGATTGTCGATGTTCGCTTTGCCGGTGGTGATGGCACGGGCATCGCCAATACCCGAGATATCGGTTCAGGCGGACTCTATATGACGACGACCGCGATACTTAATATCGGAACGCCGATCGTGATGGCGATCACGCTCGGAGACAGATCGATGAGTATTATGGGGACGGTCGTATATTCAGATCCCGGACATGGTGTCGGTGTGAGGTTTCGAGATCTAAAACGGGCTGACGAAGAGTATTTGGAACGCGAGTTAGGACTGTCTTAAAAGAATTTTATGTTCGATCAATTTACGCTTGGCATTGAGGAAGAGTTTCAGATAGTCGATCCGGTCACGCGCGAATTGAAATCGCATGTTTCTGAGATCCTGGAGGAGGGCAAACTGCTCCTCGGCGAAAAGATCAAACCTGAAATGATCCAATCGATGATTGAGGTCGGAACAGGGGTCTGTGCAAACATTCAGGAAGCTCGCGAAGACCTTTCAAAGCTGCGATGTATAATATCGGGTCTCGCTCAGAAAAAAGGGATGGCGATCGTAGCGGCTTCGACGCATCCGTTTTCAAAATGGTCTGAGCAGAAAATTTACGAAGGCGACCGTTATAAACTTCTGGTTGACGAACTGCAAATGGTCGCCCGCAGCCTTTTAATTTTTGGACTGCACGTTCATGTCGGAGTGCCTGATCTCGATCGCCGTATCCAGATTATGAATGCGGCCCGATACTTTTTGCCGCATGTTTTGGCTCTCACTACGTCATCGCCGTTCTGGCTCGGGTTTAACACGGGGCTTAAGTCATATCGGTCCGAGGTATTTAAGAAATTTCCGCGAACCGAGATCCCCGACGTTTTTGAATCCTACCAGCAATATCAGACATACGTTGATCTGTTGGTCAAGATGAATTGCATCCAGAACGGGTCAAAAATCTGGTGGGACGTGCGTCCGCATCATTTGTTTCCGACGCTGGAATTTCGAATTTGCGACATACCTACTCGGGTTGACGATACGATTGCGATTGCGGCCCTGTTTCAGGCGATTGTCGCGAAATTGACTGTCCTGATAGACGGAAATTTGGGATTCCGTATTTATCACCGGAGACTCATCCTGGAAAATAAGTGGCGTGCGATACGTTATGGCCTCGACGGGAATCTGCTTGACCTCGGTAAACAAAAGGAAGTGCCCGTAAAAGACCTGATACGTGAACTTTTAGATTTTGTAGACGATGTCGTTGACCCACTCAACTCGCGTAAGGAGATCGAGCATATTCATACAATATTAGATCGCGGCACCTCAGCCGATGATCAGTTAAAAGTTTTCGAGGAGTCTGGCGGTGATTTCAACGCCGTAGTCGACATGCTAATGGTAAATACGCTGGAAAATGTCCCTGATCAGTGTTTTGATTAGGTGTGGACGATAAATTGATGGTCGAAAGGTCGGAGCATCCGAGAAAAGGATGTTCCGACTTTTTCATTTAAATGAAGATCTCGCCAACTGATGTTTAAACTTGTTGAGTAAAACTTGACAACGTTGTTCGTTATACGGTACTTATTAAGTACGGGTGCATGCGGAAGTTCGATCACTCGCCGTAAGAATAAATGGTTAACAACTGGAAAAAGGGCCAGGGCGGTGTATCGATATTGGAGTTGCTGATCGTCTTAGCGATCGCAGCCGTACTCGTAACTTTTGCGATTGGGCAATTTGGACGCACGAACGACAATTTTAAGCGTCAGAATATTGCCCGCGAATTTAAGATCAGTCTGGAACGTGCCCGATTTGACGCCGTCAAACGCAGGGCGACCAGTACGGCTGACATGTCCAATGTAAAAGTCCTAAGCCCGACCCAGTTCAGTTATACAACTGACCTTAATCAAAATGGCAGAATCGACGAGCCAGCCGAGACCCGAGTAGTTAATTTGGCATTTCGAAGTAATGTTCAAATTGCCGGAAATTCATTGATCTTTCCTATAACAATCCGATTCGACCAGCGAGGCCACATAACATCCACGAATGGAGCTGCGGATCCGTATGTGCCGCTTTTATATTTTTGTGATGGGGGTTGCACGGTGGCGACGGCGAATTCGTCAAATTCAAATATTGTGTATGTTTCGCCGACGGGAACTGTCTCGATGATGAATGGAGGGGAAACTGTGCCTACATTCGCTAACCCAACCGTGACAACGGTGGCCAGCGGATCCTCGGTTAATCCACTTTTATCGGTATGGATTCCGGTTGCGGGTGTTCCAGTGCCTACTTTTTCGGGTACTCCGATGCCCACACCAACGCCCACACCAACGCCGACGCCGACGCCGACGCCGACGCCGACGCCCACGCCCAGTAATTCGCCAACCCCAACGCCATCACCGACGCCGGCTCCGGCAACTTGCACCCCCGGACAGGTTCCGGCATCTACTGGATGTGTATGCCGGTCGCCCATGTGGATCAGAACAAATGGCAAGTGCCGTTGAGTGGTTCTTATATCGAGCTAGCTATGAGATTTAGGATATGACGCTTCACGCCAACAAAATTATACAGTCTCACGACCCTCCTAATGCTGAGATAGCAGTATGTCGGAGTAGGGATAGGAAAGGCGAGGCCGGATTTAGTTTGGTCGAAGTGATATGTGCATTGGTGCTAATTTTGATCGCACTTTTAGGCGTAGCGTTTGCATTTACTTATGCAATTAATTATAACGCCGGGAACCATTCCAGATCGCAGGCCCTGGCAATCCTTCAACAGGAAGTCGAGCAGATGCGTGCCGCCAAATTTACGCCGACGGTTACAGATGCGTCGTTAACCGGTGGAACGAAGGCGATAAAAACGGTCCGTTCACCTGCGGGAACTTTCTTTACCATCGAGGTTATTGTTGACAATAACCCATTTGTGGCCGGTATTCAGAACGACACCGCGGTTCCCAACCCGACGTTAAAAGAGATCTCGGTAACGACCCGTCTTTCGAGCCCGAGCCCAGGCTGGCAAACAGCCGTCCCAGCCACGATCGTTCTTCGACGCGTGAGGGCAAATTAGGAGCATGAAACTAAGTCAATCAAATAACATTAAGGGATTTTCACTCGTCGAATTGATTATCGCGATGGTGATAATGCTTGTTTTGTTAAGTATAGTCTCGACTTTGCTCGCCAGATCCCTGGGTGTTCGCGCCCGTGAAAGTCAGCGGACAGATGCTCTGACATCGTCACAGGCGGCGTTAAATGTCATTTCCCGCGAAATATCGAATTCGGGCTTTGGCATATATTCGGGTTCGGATCCACGGCTGGCCAGCAACGGTATCGTTACCGCAGATTCTAACGCCAACCGTATTCGTATTAGAGCGAACGTCAACAATGTTGGCCCGACAGACGTTCCAGAGGGTTCGACGGTCATGGCGACGAATCAGCCGGGTGAGGATGTTACATATTTCTTTGACGCGACGACAAACTCGATTGTGCGATATGATCCGAACGATTCGCCCAAAACGTCGGTGATCGTCAATCAGATAAGTAATGTTACATTTCAGTACTTTGACTACGTTGGCACCACATCCTCGGGAACTGAAGTTTCGATCCCGTCGAACAATACCGGCCGAATTCGTATTACTGTTACCGTTCGGCTAGATCCCGTACAGGGGCAACCTAATCCGCTGAGCATTACGTTTACGTCAGATGTAACCCTTAGAAACTCAAGTTATATGTTGAATCAGTATTGACGTGTATCAAAAATGGAAAGAGGAATCGAGCAATGAGAAAAAAATTTGCAAGACATTTCAGAGATCGCCAAAATGAGAAAGGCTCGGCCATGGTAATGGCCCTGATGGTCTCGTTTTTGCTTTTGACGGCCAGCGCCGGAGTTTTGCTTGAATCTGTCACCAACACCCAAAATGTTACTGATGCCACGACAGAACAGCAGGCTTATAATGCAGCCGAAAGCGGTATACAATCGGCTGTTGATGTTCTTCGCGGACATGTTGTTCCTAATCCGTTGCTCGACCCCTCGAAACCCGCCAGTGATCCAGCTAACAAGATCGATTTTGTAAAAGCACTTCGGCTCAGCACTTCAAATTTCCCGGGCGACCCGGGTACGATTCCGAGATTTTCTAGGTGGCTGGGTTATGATGCTACATGTACGGATCGTGTAGTTATAGGTTCATCGACCTGCAACGTTCAAAATGGCTACGGATACACTCTGTCCATTTCTGATCCGGATAATACGGGCAGTGACGTCTCGTTTTCGACTACTGGCCGCCTTTTTGACAGCGATGCGGGCGACCCAACAAAGAAAACATACGGTACTGGTACGAACAATGTAGTTATTACCTACTCCCCTGCGGCCGTGGTTGACCTTAATGTCGGCGGAGGTGCAGCAAGTACGAATTTTGGTAAATTCAATGTAAGCATCACCGGACTCGGAGCCGCCATCCCGGCCGACAACCGGTTCGAGATCGTTATACTAATGACAAAGCCCTACGTCGCTACCCGAACGATTCGCGGCTACATTGAAACGAATACGTCCAACAGTAATCCGCCCAAGATTATTTTCGACGCCCAAACATTCTCGTTGCGCGGAAGCGTTATGACCCTGAACTTCACATGGGGTGCACCCGCAAACATGGCAATTGTTGGGCCGCCACAGAGGTACGGTTATGAGGCTACCATGAGCCTTGGCGACAACGTCATAACCGGCTCTATAACTTCGCCCGAGCCATCAAGGCTACTGCTCAAATCGACCGGGTATGGTCCGCGCGGATCGGCAAAACGGCTCGAGGCTATCATTCAAAAAGACTATTTTGATGGGTTAACAGCTCCGGCCACCCTAACCTTGGTCGGGCCGACGAGCACGACAAGTCCTGCCTCGACTTTTCTTTTTAATCCGGGATCGTCCAATGTGACGGTGTATTCGGGGGACGACGTAGCGACCACGGATATCATCCCTCCGATCGGTACGACGAATGCAACCAACTTGGATACCGTTGAGGATTCGGTTTCAGGTGATCCCCCACATCCGTTTAACGGTACGGTCATCGGAGCGGCCTCCAATGTGTCGGCCGAAGTGCCCGATTGGTTATCTACCCCTTTAAAATTGGATGCGACCGTACGTTCCCTCGCTACTATAGCGCGATCATCCGGACGATTTTTCGCCAGTGGTGTCCAGCCGACTACATTCGGCAATAACGCGACCGCACAGGGCATAACGTTTTGCGATGGTAACTGTACGATTAGCGGAAACGGCGGCGGTATTCTGGTCGTCACGGGTAAACTGACATTAAATGGTGGTTTCAGCTTTAACGGACTTATAATCGTAACGGGCCAAGGTGGGGTCGAACGGTCGGGCGGTGGTGGCGGCACTATTCAGGGGAATATGGTTATTTCGCCCTATGTGGGCAGCCGTATAGAGGACGGTATTGATCCGACATCGAGCGCTACCTTCCTGGCTCCCCAATACGATCTCTCAGGCGGCGGTAACTCAACCGTGGTTTACAACTCGAATAGCGTTGCCGGCGGGCTTGTTGCGGTGAGTAACTTCGTTTTAGGGGTCGTTGAAAAATAAAGAGTGGAACCGGTAGAAACATCCGAGCTGACAGATAAGTCCGTGTTTGGACTGCCCGGCAATCCAGGGATCACGTTTGGGCGGCGTTAAGCACTTAACAATCGCCTTTTGGATCTGACTTTTGCGATAGAGCAAGCCTTAGGAAGTTTTCAAACAAAATTCGTCCGTCGCGCGATTCGTTGGGATGTTCCCAACGAGTTGGGTTTGTGGACCAGTCTTCGAAAGATTTTTCAAGGTGAAACTGGACGGCATAGATCAACTGATTGTCAGACCGCTTTACCATCATTTGGTTTTTGCAGAGATAGGACGTAGCTAACAGCTTAAATCCATCGGGTACGCCGACGACCTGAACGCCGTGATTTTGCCACACGCGGAGAATGTCGTCCTTGGTCGTATATTCCTGCCAAACTCCTGAATTGTCGTCGTTTATATCCTTAAAGATCGGGTCCGAATCATCGATGATCTTTACAAAACGATATTGATATTCGACGATGCGGTCGGTGCGTTTTTCGGTCAGATCGAGATCGTCGAGCGTCTGCAGCTTTGAGCCGAACGCCATCGCGACAAGTTGGTGTGCTCCGCAGATCGCCAGAACCGGCACCTCTGTCTCTCGAATAAATTTGGTAAAACTCGCGATATGAGCCGGATTGTAATAATCAAAATCGGCAAATGTACCGCTCATGACGATGGCATCGGGGCAAAACTTCTCCACCGCGTCCGCTAGTTCGGAGAGATGCACGGTCATGGTTTTTGGGTTTTTGACCAGCCGCAGAATGTTGCGGGCAATGTTGTTACATGCCATTCCCGAAACCATCCGCTCAAATTCGAGCTTGCTTTCCTTTGAGTCTTGCCACTCTTCGCGGGCCAGATCGGAAAGATCCGAATCGTAACGCAGCAGATCGTTGACGATCAATACCTTCGCATGCCCGATCTTTTTCTCGATCGGTTCATAACGGCAATATGTGCTTTTGTTATAAGGGAAGGGAAGCGATTCTGATTCGTTTACTTTTGCAATTACATCGAACATATCTAAAACGAAATTGCCGAATCGATATTCGGCATCTCGCACAATCATACTATCACTCAACCCGCCCTAAGGGCTAACGAACGCCCATGGTCTCGCCCCCGTCTCTTGTGTCTACGGTGATTGCCGCTCTCCATTGCAGATCATGTCTGTATCGAATTCAGTTGCCAGATATTCGCATACCGCTATAAGTCGTTTTCCATCTGTAAAAGCTGTGTTTTGTCCGAAAAGCACCCGACGGTACTCGCCCTTATCGAGAACTTCTAATAGAATCACATGTTCATCCCTGCTTAATTGAAATTGAGGATCTCGGACTAGCCCCTTCGGCGTAGTGAGCCGGCTCCTAAATTCGAACAGCATTTTGTTCCATCCCGATTTCGGATTCGCAAGTTTATCTCTGCGGGATTTGACCTTATTCGTATACCGATCGATTTCTAAGAAATATGCGTTACTCTCGCCTCCGATTAAATGAACACCAAGCAACCTTGGGTCTGCTAGACCACCTAGACTAGTCCAGATTCGGAATTCGAATTCCGTGGGTTGGCCTGCATTTTCTAACAGAGTCAAGCCTGACTTTGATGAGATTTCTTTAATCAGATTTCCAATATCTTCATCGGCAAATTCGTAGAGGTCAATCTCGATGAGGTCGCCACCACTCGGGAGATCGGTATCTACTTGAATAGTTTTGTTCGCGTTTCGATCTACTGTCTGATCAGTAGTCAAACATCCTGCTGACAAAAAAATTACAAATGACGTGAGTACCGAAAATAGAATTGGATTCCCGAAAAATTTGCTCCACTGATTACTCATAAGCAATTCGTGCCTTTTGAGCCTGCACATAACTTGGCCCGACTATTGCCGTTTCTACAACCGAGAGACTTTAAGCTCTCAGCCCAATCGGATCGACCTGAGTAAATCTGCCGAGTTTGGAGTCATAAGTTCGATTCTGAGCATAATCGAGGCCTGTTCGGGAAGATCTTTCGTAGCTTGTGAACCGCTTGCTGTAGGTAGATATGGTCGATTCGGCATTCAGGGCCTTTCCGAAAGGCAGATGGGCCTGCTCGTAACTGGTTCCGCCGGTCTGATTGGTTATCAAACGTGTCCCAAGCCGGTCCGGGTGATTGAATTCGGTATATTCGCCACCCGCACCATTCGGCGTAATTGTCGAAAGAATGCTGTCGCCAAATGAGATTAGACTTCTAGACCAAACAAGAACACCGTTGCCGCCAAATTCGGTATATTCAACCGACCCGCCAAAGTATGTCGTCTGATTTGACACAAAATCCTTCAAAGCGATCCGCTCGTTCCCGACACCAAATGTCTGACTCTGAATCGGGGTCGAGCCGCTGTCCGGCATGATATTCACCAATCTGTTCGCCGCGTCATATTCAAACCGATTCCACGTCACTCCATCCGCCGCCAGAGCCCGCGTTTGATTTCCGGCCCGATCATATTCGAATCCCGAAGTCGTGATCCGATTATTTGCCGAATTATATGCAAGATTTGGAATCCCGTCGGTCGGCATCGCTGAGTTATCAGCAGCCGTTCCCGTCGCCGCTACGCTGGTTCTGTTGCCAAACCGGTCATAGGTGTACGTCTGCGTCCATTGGTTCGTCACCTTGCCTTTTGCGAGCGTCAATCGTCCGAGGGCATCAAATTGATACTCGCGATTCTTGGCGGTATTAAGATTGTCAGTTATTTTCGTCAAATGCCCGGTCTTGCCGTTTAGCGTTCCATTGCTGTTGTTCCGGTTGTAATCGTAACTCAGATCAAGCAAGGTCGTCGAGCCGTTTTTGATCGCTTTTTGATTGGTCAACAACCCGGTTTGCGGATCGAACGTATATTG
>JBGTCS010000141.1:0-4322 GCA_041748715.1 Pyrinomonadaceae bacterium
GGGGCTTTTGCGGGTCGGGTGTTTATAGAAAAGCTTATCGAGCGAGGCCTGATTAAGATAATAGCCGGGCTGCGACATATTGCGTTCGAGCTCGCCGAGGACGACCTCTTTTTCTCTCGCAAATTCTTCCTCATCAAAGACGGGATAGCGTGCTGCGTCCTTGATAAATCTCATCGCCGGCAAGATGTTGGGGCTTGTAGTCGTGAAATAATATTGAACCACCTCTTCGCGTGTCGTGCCGTTATTCACGATACCGATCTGGTCGATATCCCCCATATAGCTGACATCTTTTATCTCGGCCTTCAATTGTAATTCGCTGTCGCAGTTAAACTGCCGATATGCAGGCGGGTTGCGAAATTTGAGGATCTCACATCGGTAAATGGCGGTCGCCTTATTCGTTTTAAAGAACATATGCTCGTAGAGATGCGACAGGCCATTGAGTTCAGGCGGCTCGGTAAATGAACCGTTGCGAACGGCCAACTCGATGGTCACGAGCGGTACGGATGAATCGGGAAGCACGATGATCTCCAACCCGTTTGCGAGAGTTTTGGTGACGATCGGTACCTCATATGCTGGTTTTTGAACTGCCGGAGTTGCGGGTGGCTTTGCCACGGCCCGCGAACGCCTCTGCGCAGGACTCGCCAAAGGCAGAAGTGATAACATTAAAAGCAGAGAAATAATAAAAGATTTCACAAAATAACTCCCAAAAAATGACTAAGACTGAAATGTATCATACGGAGAAACATTAATGGAACGCGACAATTTGATGCACGGCGCCCGCACGGCGTTGAATACGGATATGGATATTCGGGCCTGGGCCGAAAATTATCTCAAAGAAAAGGCCCGCGCCGAGAACGGTTCGATGACCGAAGAGGAATTTGAAAAATATTGGAAATATCACAAACCGGAGATCATGCACGCGGGAGCCGGAGAAGCCATGGCGGCTTTTCGTGAAGCTCGCAGGTCAGAACCGCCTGCGTAAGCGGGCGGCCAGGTTGCCGGGCAAAAGATGTTCGCCGCCCGGCAACCATGACTTATGTTCGAAATAAAAAAAAGGCAAGCGGTTCGTTTGTATCGTTCCACTTGCCCATAACTTTACGAAACTGACCGCCCGCTCACGCAGGCGGTTCTGACTAAACGCCCGGCATTGCTTTTTTCAGAGGTTTCAGCAGAATGGCCAAAACCACGGCCATAAAGAGAGCCATACAGCCGAGAACGATAAAGAAGCTCGACTGGTACCAAATACTCCAGTAAATGCCGATCATCGTTAGCTTGTTTCCGATCGCGGTAGCGACAAACCAGCCACCCATTAACAGGCCGCGCATTCGTATTGGGGCTACCTTTGAAACAAGAGAAAGACCCATTGGCGACAGCATCAATTCACCTAAAGTCAGGATCGCGTACGCCAGCAAAAGCCAGAACGGCGAGAGTTGGAATAGATATGCGTGTCGAAGTATTGAATCGCGATGTATTTCTGCGGATGGATCAACGCTCTTGAGCGTAGTGATCATCGAATCAGCCCCGCTCGTTGTCTGCTTGGTTGCCTCATCCGTTTTCGCCGAAAACTTTACGTCATTGATCGTATTCTTTCCGTCGTCTCCCTTTAAGGCCATCATCTTGTCCAAAACGTCCTTAGACATTCCTTCAGCGACAAGATTGGTGACCACCCGTTCATTGATCCGGAATGATCCCACAGCAAGCTGCTCCGGGGTCGGCTTCTGTCCTTCGCCAATCGTCGCGGCGAAATAGAGGACAAAAAACGAGAGGGCGGTGAGCGTCATTCCGAACGCCATTTTTGTCGGCGTCGATGGCTCTTTGCCACGCCTATCGAGAAAGCCCCAAAACCAAACCAGCGGAAACGTCAAAACGATGACCCAGAACGGATTGATTGCGTTCGCGATCGTTCCGGTAACATTCCACGCCGTGTTGTCGTCGGCCCAATACGTCAGCGTCGAGCCGTTCTGGTGAAAGACCATCCAGAAAACGATAACTACACCGAAAATCACAATCAAACCGAAAGCTCTTTTCCAGTCGGGAACTCGATGTAATAGTGAGGTCGCCTTTCCAGTTAAGTCGCGATCATATTCTGAATCACCCGTTCCAATAATATCCTTGGTAATCCAGATTCCCAGAGATGCGGCCAATAAGACAGCCACTACAGTTACACTCCAGGCAAACGCACCTGAAAATGGCAGTATTCCGGGAATAAATTTGAAACCGAGAGTTATCAAGATTGCTCCCACAACGAAAGGGGCAATTTTTAGACCCAAACTCAATGATGTCGAATTCTGAGTCCTACTTTCGCCGGGTTGAGCCTGTTCCATGCTTTCGCCTTCGGCGGCCATATCAGCCCGGGCCTTTTTCCTCGCGGCAAGAGCATTAGGGTCCTCAACAATATTCTTGTATTTCCAAAGGATCGCAACCGAGATAACCATTCCAAATGCCGCAACAGCAAATGCCGCATGAAATCCGAAATAGGCTTTAACGATCTCCATCACTATCGGAGCGAGCATCGCACCGACGTTAATTCCCATGTAAAAAATGTTATACGCCCGATCCTTAAGGTGGCTGCCCTCCGGATACAGGTTACCGACCATCGTCGAAACGTTTGGTTTGAAAAAGCCGTTACCGATGACCAAACATGTAAGGGCAAGATAAACGGCCCATAGCGCCGGGATCGAAAGCAGGCCGTGGCCGGCCATAAAGAAGAATCCGCCGATCATCACGGCTTTGCGATAACCCGTAAATCGATCGGCGATAAAACCACCGATCAAAGGGCTCGCGTAAACGAACATCAGATAATTGGCATAGAGACCCGTTGCTTCAGCCGCCGTCCATCCAAATCCCTCGGTGGGGTCGCGAAGATAAAGTGTGAAAAGAGCCAGCATCGAATAGAAACTGAATCGTTCCCACATTTCGGTGCCAAACAATGCGTAAAGCCCCATCGGGTGCTTGCCGGATTCGCCGCTAATACCTGTGCCATTGATCGTTTCTGCGTTTGCGCTCATCAATATTCCCCTTTTGGTTGTTTAAATTTTCGGAAGAGTTAGGCAAAATATAGCAGATAAACTGTTTATCCAAAAGCTGATATATGCCTAAAATAACGTCTTTTCTCTTTTTTACTGTTGGCTGTTTCTTGTTGTTTGCCGGGTCGGCGGTTGGCCAAACGTCACGGCCGAGCGTATCGGCCGCGGAGGTCAATGGCACATTCCGAATACCTTTTCGTGGAAAATTCAAAGATCTCTCGAACGAGATAAAGATCCTTGCACTCGGCGGAGGCAAGGTCCGGGTCGCGATGGACCTGGCGTATCCTTACTTGCTGAGAAACGGCGAATCTATGGCTAACATGGGCTCACTGGACGGCCAAGCCAACATTTCCCGCGATACGGCGATATTTGAATCGAACGAATTTGGAGCTTGCAAAATCACGATCAGATTCCTAAAACCCGGATCGATCAAGGTCACCCAGAACGGAACAGACGCCGATTGTGGTTTTGGACACAATGTCTCCGCAGACGGCACTTACCGGAAGGTAAGCGGTAGGAAACCTCGGTTTGAAGACTGATAAGACTATCGACGACGGTTATATGGAACTTTTTCAAAAACTTGGCACCGAGATCGAGTCTCTTTGGCTCGAACAGAATTATAACGAGGAGCTTTTACCTGCGATTGCCGTCCAGGCGTTAAAAGGCGCCGATCTGCCGTCGAAACTCACGGTGTGGGATGTCGTGGAATGGGCCCTCAAGCAAAAGGAACTTCCGCCGCAGCGGGACCTGCACGGTAATTTTGCCGATCCGCCGATCACGATCTATTCGGCTCCGCGATTTCATATCGATGTTTACTTTTGGTTTGAGGCGACGACGGCCATACACCAACACGGATTTTGCGGTGCGTTTCAGGTTTTGCTTGGTTCGAGCATTCATAGTTGGTACGAATTCGAAAGTCGTCAGGTCATCAACACATTTGCCGAGATCGGTGATATGAACCTGAAAGTTTGCGAGATCCTTGAGATCGGCGACGTACAGGAAATATGGGCGGGCCGCCAGTATATTCACTCGCTGTTTCACCTCGAACAGCCGTCGGCGACCATTGTCGTTCGGACGGATCGTTCGCCGCTTCATTTGCCGCAGTTTTCGTATCAGAAGCCGAATTTCGCGATCGATCCGTTTTTTGAGCAGGCTACATCGATCAAAAAACTTCAGGTATTGGCCGCCATGTTCAGGGCCAAACATCCTGAGGCCGACCGATTTGCGGCCGAATGGCTCGAGGCCAGCGATCTGCAGACGTCATACACGATCCTTTCGCAAATTCGGCAGATGCTG
>JBGTCS010000142.1:0-6188 GCA_041748715.1 Pyrinomonadaceae bacterium
CAGCAATGACCGTGTCGCCAATCTCCGATTTTCGGCCTTCGACCGGGATCAGCGCCGCTTCCTTCTGAAGCCGTTCAGCAATAAGGTCCTCGATCTCACCATCTTCGACGGGTTTGACGCGTCGCGTGACTTCGATTCCGGAGTATTTTGGCTCCGGAATTTCCGGCATGACTTCGACATGGACGTGCAAAGTCAACGGCTCCGAGCCATTTACCTTGACCGTTTCATGATTCTCAAGATGCAGTTGCGGCTCGGCCAACGGGTGCAGCAAATGTTCTTGTATTGCGGCCGCAACCTCTCCGGGCACAACTTCCTGCAGAACCTCGCTCTTTATTTCCTCCTTAAATCTAAGGCGGACAACGTCCAGCGGTGCGTATCCCTTTCTAAAACCGGGAACGTTCGCAATTTTCGCGTATTTCTGGCTGACCTTGCCATACGCGGCCTTTAGCGTTTCGGAGTCGATCTGCAAACGGATCTCTTTTTGGGTAGGTGATGTTTCCTTTAATTCGCTTTTCATGTTCAAAAAAAGGATAGCGCGTACGGTGGTCAGTTGTCAGTTGTAAGTTGTGAGTTTTTGGGAACCCAGCATCCGCCTAAAAAGCAAAAGGCCGGGGCAATCGTCTTTTCTGACGACTGACAACAGACCACTGAAATGGTGCCGAGGGCGAGACTCGAACTCGCACGTCTTTCGACGCTAGATCCTAAGTCTAGTGCGTCTGCCAATTTCGCCACCTCGGCATTTGCCTTCGGCGCCCGCCGTAACGGACGATCAAAAAGACAAGTTAGAATCTAACCAATGCGGCGAATTTTGTCTAGCCGCCTATTTACGAAGGTATTTTCGCTCGTATTCATCCCACGACATATTTATATCGCTGCCGCCGCTAAGACCGTCGCGGGAGCCCGGGCCGAGGGCTTTTTCCTCAACTTTTAGAAACAACCTGTAGCCGCCATATCCGATGGCCGCTAAAAGGCCGATCCAAAACGCATAACTCAAGATCGAACCGATAAATCCGAGAACCCACAAGAGCAGCATTCCAACAAAAACGAGGCCAATCGCAGCGAGGATTATTTTTAGAATGTTCATATCTTTATGTCTCCAATATACTTGATTGTACGAAATCGCGGCCGGGTTGTTCGTACTAAATAAATGCTTATCGTATAATTCACCTTCGGACGGACAACAATTTGCACTCAAATACAATGACAATCCAGGCGGTCGCCGACCAACTCAAGGCCGTTTTATTTGGCGATGGGTCGACCACCGCCACGGACGTAACCCATGATTCGAGACAGGTACGCGAAGGCACGATCTTTGTGGCCATCAAGGGTGCGACAATGGACGGGCATCGGTTTATAGACGACGTTTTGAGACGCGGTGCGGCCGGGATCATATCTGAATCCGGTCCGCCCGCTGGATTCAAAGGTGCATGGCTCAAGGTCGCGAATGCCCGCGAGTCTCTGGCAAAATCGGCCGCCATCATCAACGACGATCCGTCGCACGATCTCGATCTCGTAGGTATTACTGGCACAAACGGCAAAACTACGACGACCTATCTCTGTTTTGCATTAGCCGAAGCTGCGGGCCAAAAAGCTGCCATGCTGACAACGGTCGAATATCGGATCGGAGAAAAAAGCGAACCTGCGGTACGAACGACGCCCGAGGCATCGGATACAAATCGTTTTCTCCGCGAGGCAGTTGATGCCGGATGCCAGATGGCAGTTATGGAAACCTCGTCGCAGGCTCTGGACCTAAATCGATGCGACTGGCTTCGATTTAAGGTAGCGATTTTTACAAATCTAACGCGCGATCATCTCGATTATCACGAGACGATGGAAAATTATTATGACGCCAAAAAGCGGTTATTTGACGGTCGTTTGGGCGAAAAGCCGGCATCGAGTGTCGTCAATATCGACGACGAATGGGGCGTTAAATTGACCGAGGAACTTCGCTCAGACGGGCAACGCGTGATTACCTTCTCGCAAGTTGGAAATGCGGATCTGGTCGCCTCGGACATCGAGGTTTCCTTGATTAGCGGCACGTCGTTTCGCCTTACGACGCCGAACGCCAAGATCACTGTGAATTCCCCGCTTGTTGGCCGTCCTCATGTTTACAACATGCTCTCGGCGACGGGCGCGGCTCTCGAACTCGGTTACGATATTGACTCAATTGTCACAGGCCTATCAACCTGTGTCGGAGCACCGGGCCGCTTCGAGCGGGTGCCGCACGATGGTGATTTTGCGGTTGTTGTCGATTACGCTCATACGGATGACGCTCTGCTCAACACGCTCAAAACAGCAAAAGATCTGACCGACGGCCGAATAATAACTGTCTTCGGCTGCGGCGGCGACCGCGACCGGACCAAGCGCCGGCCAATGGGCGAGATCGCTGCCGAATACAGCGATCTTGTGATCATCACATCCGACAATCCGCGCAACGAGGATCCGCTAAAAATAATTGAGGAGATCGAGATTGGCGTGCGTAAAAAGAATTCCGGGTATAAGGTAATTTCGGACCGCCGCGAGGCCATTTACCATGCGATCGGAAAAGCCGGCAAAAACGACGTAGTCATAATTGCCGGCAAAGGTCACGAAACATATCAGTTGGTCGGGGGAAATAAATTCCACTTCGACGACCGCGAGGTCGCTCTCGAAGCTCTAGCTCGCCGAAACGAAGATCTTTAGTCTTGCTGTTCCCGCACTATATTTATTAATAGCTCACGCTGCGGTGCCGACAACGGTTCAAACTTTAATCCAAACCCTATCTCTAAAACGTGATTCGCGACCTGGCCGCTAAACTCGACCTTCATGCCGTCGGACAGCGGCACAAAAACTCTAATCTGCTCTCCGTCGCCGACATCGCCCGAGCTCAACACAAAACAGCCCTCAAGACTGACATCGCTTATCGCACCCGGCCTTCGTCCGGCCGAGCCTTCCCACTCGATCTCGACATCGATTGGATACCGATTTGTTCCACGGCGTTCAATTCCGCTTCGTCTGTCTTGAGTTGACATGTTTTATTAACTCTCGTCTTCGGGCGAATCATTTCCGCCCTTGGTCAAATAATAGTAAACAGGCAAACCCAAAATGATCAGGAAGATTCCTGTCAGCGATTGTGCCGGATTGCTCAAAATAGTGCTGATCAACAACCAGCCGGAAACCATCAAAAACACGACCGGAATAACCGGATATCCAAACGCTTTGTAAGGTCTGGGCATGTCAGGATATTTGCGTCTAAACACAAAGATAGACGACGTAATGAGTGCATAAAATATCCACGAACCAAATACGACATAGTCGGTCAATGTGTCGAATGATCCGGAAAGTGCCAAAATGCTGGCCCAGACGCCTTGAAATAACACTCCGTTTATTGGGACGGCATTGACGGAAACCTTCTTAAAGCTTTTGAACATCATCCCGTCTTTGGCCATCGCATAAGGAATCCGCGAGGCACTCAAAATTGACGTGTGAAGCGTTCCGAGCGACGAAAGCATCAATCCCACCGAAAATATCGCCACCGCTACACCCGTTGCCAGGCTCGCCAGATCGCCGCCAAAGAATTTGCTCACAACGGCCATCGCGACCGACGAGTCTTCAGAAACGCTGGCGATCGCCGTTGGATCGATAACGTAAAAATAAGCGACATGAATCGCGACGTAGAGAATGATGATTAGCACAACACTGCCGACGATCGCGATCGGGATGTTCTTGCTTGGATCCTTGACCTCGCCGGCAACAAACGAGAGGTTGTCCCAACCGTCATAACCCCATAGGGCGGCCAGCATGGCGGCTCCAAAACCGGCCATGAACGAATAGTCCGCCGATCCGATGCGGACCGCATTCGCAACACCTTCGCATGTGCCGCCGGTATCCATAAGCGAAAAGTTTGCAAAACTTCCGCCGGTCACAAAGAGGAATGCTCCGAGTCCGACAAAAACGACAAGGGCAATCTTTATCAACGTCAAAGCCGTCGCGATCTGACCACTCATGCTGACCGAAAGGCAATTTAATGTTGTAAAGATGGCGATTAGGACGATCGCTACGATCTGAAGCGAAGTTACCTCGTACGGATATCCGAATATCGTGGTCTCGATCAAAGTCTGTTTAAGCCCGCCGCCTAGATAATCGTTCAGAGCGATCGCAAAAACCACCGCAACTCCCGCCTGAGACCCAGTTCGGGCGATAAACATCTGCATCCATCCAAACAAAAAGCTGGACAGTCGCCCGTACGAATCGCGAAGAAAAACATACGGCCCGGCCGCCTCGGGCTTCATCGCCGTCAGTTCAGCGTATGTCAAGGCACCTGCAAGCGACAAAAGCCCCGCGGCGATCCAGGCAATTATCACCCAGGTTGGACTGCCGACATTACAGGTCATAACGCGGGCTTTTAAAAATACACCGGTGCCGATCACATTGCCGATAATTATCGAAATGGCGGCTATCAAACCGAGCCCGCGGATCAATGTTTGTCGTTCGCTAAAATCAGGATTCATATGTTTTGATGGTTTTGCAGGCTACATATTACGTCAAAACCGCTTTCAAGTGAAATTTTGATCCGTGATAAAATCACCGCCATGACGGAGATCGAGATAACGGCCGACGAACTGGTCGGAGCACTTCTAAATATGGCTCTGAGCGAACCCGTCTGCATCCTCGATAGCTGCAACGTTGGACAGCCCGGCAGCAATAAATTGATAGTCGGATTGCGCCCCGTCAAGCTCGTTGAGATCACCAACGACGATCCCGATAAAACCCTCGAATATTTGTCTAAAGCCGTTTCGGGCGATCTGGCGTCGATCTTTACTATCTCGTACGATCTTGGATTGAAAATGTCCGGGATCGAAACTCGACACGGTTGGATTGACGACAAGTTTGAACCAGATCTTTTTTGTGCGAGTTTTGATACGTTGGTAATTCACGATTACGAAACGCAAATAACCTCGATTGAGGGAAATCGCGAAAAGATCCGCGAAATTCATACCGCTATCCTCGCTAATTCTGGCTCCCGAACAGACCGAGACCGCAAACTTGGCTCAACTGTTAAGTCCAATTTTTCAAAAAGCGAGTATCTCGAAGCGATCGAGACGATCAAAGAACAGATCCGGCTCGGCAATACCTATCAGACAAATTTGACGCAAAAGCTCTCGGCGAAACTGGATGCGAACCTTACTCCTGGCGACATTTTTGAAAAATTGCGACGCGACAATCCCGCGCCTTTTTCAGCGCTCATAAAACGCCTCGACTCAACCGTAGTCTCGACATCGCCCGAACGATTTTTCAGCATCGACAATGGGAGGCATTTGATCAGTGCTTCGCCGATAAAGGGCACGCGTCCCCGCGGGCATAGTGTCGAGGAAGATAAACGTCTACGCCAGGAACTGCTGGTCAGCGAAAAAGACCGAGCGGAAAATACGATGATCGTTGACCTTTTGCGAAACGATCTCGGTCGGGTCTGTGATTACGGAACGGTCCACGTCGAGAGTTTGTGCGAATTGATCGAGCATCCGACATTGTTTCATCTGGTTTCGACCGTTACGGGTTCATTACGAGACGGAACAACCCTGACGGACGTTCTCAAGGCTGTATTTCCTTGCGGTTCGATAACGGGCGCTCCAAAACTGAACACTATGAATAGTATTGATCAGATCGAGACCGCAACCCGCGGGTTATCAATGGGAGGCATCGGTTATTCCATTCCACCCGGATTGCGTGATGGACTTTCCGCCCACATTGATCTCAGCGTCGCCATCCGGACGATGGTTATTCGGGATAACACGGCTACATTTAACGTCGGCGGCGGCATTGTCATCGACAGCGACCCAGAAAGCGAGTACGCCGAGAGCCTCATAAAAGCCAAAGCTCTGCTAGATGCTATCGGAGCAAACACCGAAGTTAAAGCCGGCTGATTTTTCTCATTCCGGAACAAAACGGCTTCAACGGTTTCTAAATCTTCGTCGCAGCAAATCAAGACAAGGAGATGACCGATGAACCAACCTCAAATAAATGTCACGCCGTTAATTGATGTCCTGCTTGTTCTGCTGATCATTTTCATGGTCATCACCCCGCTGAAACCAAGCAGCTTCAAAACCAGAATCCCATCAGAATCCGACGAACTGAATATAGGCTCGCCAAATCCGCTGACGCTTGCAGTCACGATCACTCGGGATCTCGATCTAAAATTAAACTCGGAA
>JBGTCS010000143.1:0-5760 GCA_041748715.1 Pyrinomonadaceae bacterium
AGCCGGCGTCGCACAAGCGTCGCTGTTTGGGCGGACCGAGATCAATCTCGATTCGCAGGCGCAGGTAACGGACGCTCTCGTAAATCTCGGTGTTCCGGTTCCTAATACGACGCGGGCCTGGGAACTGCAGCCTTTGGCCGATCAATGGCCGGTTGTGGCAAAGCTGCTCGAATATCGCGGTGTCGCCAAAGCAAGTCAGAGCTTTGGCGAAAACATTCTCGAATTTATAGAGCCGACAACGGGACGCATTCATGCCGATTTTCGCCAGATCGGTGCACCGACCGGGCGTTTCTCATGCTCCAAGCCGAACCTTCAGCAGATACCTCACGAAGAGGAATATCGCCGCTGCTTTAACGCTCCCGAGGGTAAAAAGCTGGTCATCGCGGACTATTCACAGATCGAATTGCGGATCCTGGCGGATTTTTCGGCGGACCAGAATTTTATCGATGCATTTGTCTCGGGACAGGATTTTCATTCGGCGACCGCCGCACAGGTATTTGCGATCAAGGCCGAGGACGTCACCGCCGAACAGCGTTCGTTTGCCAAGCGATTGAATTTTGGTGTGGTTTACGGTATCGGAGCGTCGCGGTTTGCGATGATGACCGGTCTGTCGCAAGCGGAAGCTGAAAACACGCTTCGCAAATATTTTGCGACATATCCAAAGATGGACGATTGGCTGCGGACGCAGTCGAGAGAAGTTTTGACCAAACTGTCGGCCCGGACCCGATCCGGCCGTCTCGCCCGGATGAGCTTTGACCCAAACGATCGGAGCTCGGCGGGTGCCGCCCAGCGTTACGCTAAAAACATGCCGATACAAGGCACGCCGGCCGACATTCTAAAACGGGCGTTGAGATTGCTTCACGACGATATCCGGGAGACGTCGGCCCGGCTGGTCAATATCGTTCACGATGAGATCATTGTCGAATGTGACGCGGCGGACGCCGAACAAACAGCCGCAACCCTCGAATCCGCGATGCTCCGCGCCGGACCGCAATTCGTTTCGACCGTGCCTATCAAGGTTGATATTCACATCGCGGACGAATGGACCAAATAAAGTTTTAGGGTTCTTTGGAAAACCTAAGTTGTAAACCTCTTTTTCGAAAAAAATTCGTGCATTCGTGGCAAAAAATAGCCACGAATGCACGAATGTTGATTTTAAATCGCGCGTCAAACCTAAGCAAATTGACCCGATCGATTCAGATAGCCAGCTTTTTCAAAGCACTATTTTTGATCAAGCTGACGCCTCGGCTTCGAGCGGAGCGATGTACATTATTCGCGTACAGCTCTCGCAGGTGATGATCTCATCGCCTTTTTTAACGTTGAGCTGAACCTGCGGCCTAAGCTGCATGTAACACGCACTGCACGCCCCGCCGACAACCTCGGCTACGGCAATGCCATCGCGGCTTCGCTGAGCCATCCGGTCATAGATCGAGGCAAGACGCGTCGGAAGGGTTTCGAACGCCGCCTTGCGATGCTTGGTCTCTGAGTTAAATTCCTTTTGATCTTTTGCAAGGGCCGAATCATATTCGGCAAGAGCTGCGTCCCGCTTGCTGTCGAGGGAACTGATCTCGTCGGCGCGTTCTTCTAGTTCCTTTTCGACGCCTTCGACCTCTTCCATGATCTCGACGATCTGGGTCTCAAATGCGGCTATCTGCTTTTGCAGCGCGTCTGTCTCGCGCATCGCAGTTTCATACTCTTTTTGATTCTGCGCATGTTTGAGATTTCGATCGGCGCGTTCCAGATAGGTTTTGTTCTCCGCGATCTGTTTTTCCAGGTCGGCCCGCTTTGCATTAAGAGCATCGCGTTTACTTTGTATCTCGCGAATAGAAAAGGCGTGCTGTTCAAACTCTAGTTCGATTGCGGCACGCCCCTCAACTGCTGTTTCTATTGACCGTTTCAATTTTCTGAGATTTGTGTCGGTCTTTTGTAATTCAATTAATTTATCAAGATCTGCTATCACTTATTACTGTACTCCCGTATACCAAAGCTAACTTTAAATAATACTCCACAAACTACAGAAGACAAAATTGAGTTATGACCCGACGAAATAATCAAAATGACGCCGCAATTCGGTTGTGTCGATGACCAATTCATTTGGACCCAGCCATTGCGGCAGCGATTCGGCATGCACGAGACGCAGTTCGGCACCCGCTTTTGAAAGGCCAAAATGCGATATCCGGGCAAAGGCGAGCGAGCCGTTTCGCATAATTCCGTCCGACGGCGTTCGCGCCCAACCCGCCTCGATCGCTAAACATCTCACTCCCTGACTGACTTTGAGACGCGAGCCGACCATATTTGATGAGCCGACTGCAAAATTGTGCGGCTCTTCGCGCTCGATGGTCAAATTACGGCGTTCGCGAGTAGCGTGCGCGGCGATCTCGATCATCGAATCCATAAGCCATACGACGCCGGCGCGTCGGATCGCGTCATTTGTGGCACGCAGACGAAGGTATTCGGCGACGTCGTGCCGGCCCGCATTACTGGCACGAGTCGAGGCTTCGTCGAGCATGTTGGACCAGACCTGGTCGAGTTCGGACATATCGCGAGGATATGCCGGGCGGTGGCAAAAGGCAATTTCGTGATATTATTTTGTCATCGGCGATGCGATTTTACTTTAGTTTTATGAAATTATTGGCGATCATTTTTATCTCGATCCAGCTTGGATCTAACGCTTATTCCCAGACGACGAAACCAAAATCGACCGCCGCCAAACCCGCAACGGCGACCGCTAAAAAACAGACCGATACAAAAACTAAAGCTGACACCACAAAATCTAAGTCAGCGTCCGCAAAAAAACAGATCGACATAAACAAAAAGGGCAAAACTACCGATGCGAAGCCGAAAAAGACGGATGTGAAAACAAAACCCGTAGCCGTCCAGCCAAAGAGAGCTCCCCCCAAACCCAAACCCGCCGCGACGCCATCGGCGTCAACGGACGAGATCGACGACTGGACCGCCGCGACCGAGGTACCGGACGGATCGGCACGGGTGGCGGCTCTCAAACGGTTTATCGCCAATTATCGAAAGTCGGAAAAGTTAGCTGATGCCGCCCGCATGATCGTCACAATCCAAACCGCGCTCGGCAACGACCGATTGACTGCGGGCGACTTGGGCGGTGCATTGGAATTCTATCGGGCTGCAGCATCCGATGCTCCCAAACCCGTTCCGGATCAATTGTTTGCCGAGTCACTGGCCAAGTTTCCGGCAAATTTATACTTTCGCGGAGCCCGTACCGAGGCGTATGACATCGCCGCGATCATTGAGAAAAAAGCGAATACCAGCGTCGGCCAATTGCTCAATATCGCAACATTCTATATGAGCGTCGAGAACGGCTCTGAGGCCAGACGTGTTGCAAACGCAGCTATCAAACTCGATCCGACCTCGTCGGCGGCGTATCAGACCTTGGGCCTCGCAAATAGAATTGATTTTTTGCTCGACGATTCGCTTACCGCCTATGCAAAAGCTCTTGAGTTAGATCCCGAATCGATGTCGGCCCGCCGCGGGCTTGCCGAAATGAAACGGTCAATGGGCAAAGCCGCCGAGTCAGTCGAACTTTACCGACAAATACTTGCCAGCGATGCAGAAAATTTGCCGGCGGCTACGGGCCTTGTCCTTGCTCTTTTTGACGCCGGCGAACGAGCTGAGGCCGAGACGGAGTTGGCAAAAGCGCTCGAAGCGAATCCCGGCAATATCATTCTGCTGGCCGGTTCTGCGTATTGGTACGCCGCTCATAACGAGGGTGACCGAGCGGTCAACCTTGCTCAGCGGGCGATCGCGACCGATCCGCGTTTTATCTGGTCGCATATCGCGTTGGCTCGCGGATTTGTCGTCCAAGGCGATCCTGTCGCCGCCGAAAAAACGCTGCTTGCGGCGAGGCGTTATGGCAATTTTCCGACGCTCGAATATGAGATCGCTTCGGCTCGGGCCGCTGCCGGATTCTATCGCGAGGCGGCCGAGGAACTTGCAAAAAGTTTTTCAGTAAAAGACGGGGTTGTGCGGGCAAATCTCGGCGGCCGCGTGCCGCGGCAATCAAAAAATTTTACAGAGCTGATCGGTTATGAGCGGCGGGCAAGTATCTTTGCTCCGACCGCCGCTGACAGCCCCGAGAATGCCGCACGAATGACTGCACTGCTTCAGCTAAAACAGGAACTGGAAAAATCGGAACCCGCAACCGAGGTCCTGGCCGCGGCGGTCGACGATTTTGTTCGCGGCGATGACAAGATGAAGGTTCACCGTCAGCTATTCGCCGGAAACCAGCTTTTGGAAAAAACCGTTGCACTGCCAAAAGTGCTCGAGCTGACCAAATCCGCCCCGCAAAGCCTGGATGCGGGCCTCGATGTTTCGGCCCCAGCCGCCGCCGTGATGGCCAGCGAGCTTTACGAAAGCCGTTCACTCGCGGCTGTCCGCGGCGATTATATCGAGATCCCTCAGATTCCCAAACCGACCCTTTCGGCGATTTTGCGAGGCCGGGTCGAGGAAATCAATGGCTGGGCATATTATCAGATGGACGATCCGGCTCAGGCCGTGATTCACCTAAAGCGGGCCGTCAGTGTGCTGCCGCCGGACAGCGCCTGGTGGCAATCGAGTTCCTGGCGTCTTGGCTCGGCCTTGATGTTGGCCGGGAAAGAAGCCGACGCCCTCGATGCTTTCATTAGAACTTATAAGAGCGGTAATGCCGACGCCCTGCGATACAACACGATCGAAGCTCTCTACAAACGCGTCAATGGGCACACGCTAGGATTGGAGGAGCGCATCGGTCCAAATCCGACACCGCAGCCGGCAGCCCGAACGGTTGCAAGAAATACGGGCGGGATTCCGATCGCACAGGTTGTGCGTGAATCCATTCCGGCATCCGCTCCGGTTATAGCTCCAACAGTGGAACCTGTACGCTCGCCTACACCCGATCAGATACGGGCGATCCCTACGCCCGTTCCAACGCCGGACTCGACCCCGGTTGTGGTACCGATCGAGACGCCGACCATTGAGTCGGCACCGACACCATTGCCTGAAGAGTCAAAACCCGTTCCCGTTCCGTTGCCTCTACCGAAGACAACACCCGAACCAACGCCCACCCCCTTGGCGCCGGCTCAAGAAGTAAAACCGGCGCCGACCGTTGAGCCGACACCTGAAATGACTCCCGAGCCGTCGCCCATCCCGTCGCAAACGCCCGTAATGTCGCCCACGCCCGAAAGCACACCGGACCCGACGCCGCTGCCAAGTCCGTCGCCTGAAGAAAAATCGAAAGAGCCTATAGCAGAGGCAACTCTGTCGAGTCGTACTGACGAGCTTTTTCCGCCGGTCATCATTTCTATACCAAAGCCGGAAACTGCAAAAATTTCTGCCAAACCCTCACCAAACTCACCGCCCGCTCCGGCTGAAGCAAATCCGAGTGAGGAAACCGTGACGCAGCCTGTACCTGAGGCAACCCCCGAATCAAAACCGACACCGTCGGCACCGCCGGACAGGGTTGCGGGCGAGAGCCGTCCCCGGCGTGTCGAGGGGGCACCAGCTCCCGTCGATATCAAACCCTGTAAGCTGACCGTCAGCGAAGACCGGATAACGCTGCAAAATGGCGGCGGCGATCTGGCGGTCGTCGTCGGACGCGATGACGACCTCGAACTCGACGGCTTGACCGCCGTCTCGACAAGTCCAAACGATGTCAGCATTCGTCGCGAGATCATCACCGGCGTCAAGGCACGCGCGCTTTTTGTCGTTCGCTCGACCAGCTCAAGACCCGGTATCTATCAGGTTAAATTCGAA
>JBGTCS010000144.1:0-4790 GCA_041748715.1 Pyrinomonadaceae bacterium
AAAATTCCCTTCCCTGAAGGGGACGAACATCTCGATGCTACGTTGCTCCCCTTCAGGGAGCGGAAAATATTCACCAACGACCTAGGCTTTAATGTTTGTCGCCGTTGGCGACGAATTCCATGAAATGATCTTTACGTGATTAATAATCTCGCCAATCTGGCTTTCTGATGACAACTCAGACCCACCCCATTCTTCGGTCATCAAATGAATATGTTCGGATTCCTCGGTCTTCATCTTTTCGCGCAATCGAGTCAGCTTTTGGATCAAGAAATCGAGCCCTCCTTCATCGGTACAAATATGAAGCTCATCCTTTTCTTCGCTTAATTCGAAGGTCAATAGATAGTCGTCCATTCTAATCACTCACTTCAATCCCCAACTCCTTCAACTGTCCGTCATCAACAATACCCGGCGAATCCATCATCAGATCCTGTGCCGACGCGGTTTTTGGAAACGCCATCACGTCGCGGATGTTTTCGGTTCCGCAGAGTATCATGCAGGTGCGTTCGATACCGGCGGCGAAACCGCCGTGGGGCGGCGTACCATATTCTAGAGCGTCGAGGAAAAAGCCAAACTGAGCTCGCGCCGATTCGGGCGACATGCCGAGTGCTTTAAAGTTCAACGCCTGAATCTCTTTCTGATGGATTCGAATCGATCCGCCCGCGCATTCGTAGCCATTGATCACAGCGTCATACGCCTTCGCCCGGACCTTGCCGAGCAGATGATGGTCAGCGTCGTTCTCGACTGCTTGTTTGAACAGCTCAAGATCTTCGTCCATGGGCGATGTGAAAGGATGATGAGCGGCAAAATATTTGTCGGTCTCTTCGTCGTGCTCAAACATCGGAAATTCGGTGACGATCAGCGGTTTGTAGGCCGTGCGGTCGATCAGGTCTTCGCGTTTGGCGACCTCGATGCGCAAGGCACCAAGCGAAGCCGCGACGACCGATTTGCGTCCCGCGACGATCAAAACCGCGTCGCCTTTCCCGGCACCCGATTTTGAAACAATATCCGCAATCTTTTCCTCACCCAAAACTTTTAGCAACGACGAAGTTGTTTCGTCGCCCAACTTGATCCATGCTAACGCCCCAGCACCGTAGCGTTTTACAAAATCCTGCAGCTCATCGAGCTGTTTACGCGAATAGTCCGCCTTGCCCTTGACGACGATACATTTGATCTTGCCTTTGGCTTCGAGAACTGAGGCAAACGGTGCAAAATCGGTGTCACGCAGAACATCGCTCAGATCGACAAGTTCTAACTCAAAACGAAGATCGGGTTTGTCAGAACCATATCGCCGCATCGCCTCGGCATAGGTCATCCGCGGCCATTCGGCTGGCAGATCGACATTTATCAGTTTCAGAACATGGTTGAACATGCCCTGTATCTCGCGATATGCCATTTCCTGATTGGCAAACGACATTTCCATATCGAGCTGCGTAAACTCGGGTTGGCGGTCGGCTCTGAGATCCTCGTCGCGAAAGCAGCGGGCGATCTGGTAATACTTGTCAAAACCCGAGATCATGGTGAGCTGTTTTAATATCTGCGGCGATTGCGGCAGAGCGAAAAACTTACCCGTGTGAATGCGCGATGGGACGATAAAATCACGAGCACCCTCGGGAGTCGATTTGAGCAGGATCGGCGTCTCGATCTCGATAAAACCGCGATCATCAAAATACTCGCGAATGGCCCGAACCGCCTTCGCACGCATTCGGATGTTGTGCTGCAGCTGCGGACGGCGCAGGTCGAGATAGCGATATTTGAGCCGCGTGTCTTCGGCAGCCAGATTTTCTGATCCGGCAACTTCGAGTTGAAATGGCGGCACTTTGGCGTCGTTTAGGACGAGAATTTCCGAGACCTTGATCTCTATATCGCCGGTCGCAAGTTTTGCATTGTGCGTTCCCTCATCCCGCGAGACAACCTCGCCTTTTACCGCGATCACAAACTCGCCACGCAGATTCTTGGCTTTAGCATGTGCCTCGAGAGCATCTTCCTCGCTGACGACAACCTGAGTAACGCCCTCCCGGTCACGCAGATCGATAAACGTAAAAACGCCAAAATCACGCTTTTTCGCCACCCAACCCATCAGCACAACCTGTTCGCCAACCTGCGATTCGCGAAGCTCGCCGCATGTGTGTGTTCTTTCTAAACTTCCTAATACATCTAACATAAGATTTTTTGCCCGCGAATAACGCGAATAAACGCGAATATGATTTAATATTGGCCTTTGTAGGCTTTATAGATAGGTTCTGAGTTATCAGGTTCAGACGATCGTCTGCGTTCGTTTACTAAGCGTTGGTACTCTAGTTTCGGGTGCTGTCCAAAATTAACCAAGAGAGCCAGATCGAATTTAGTCGTATTCAAATAGTTCAAAACTTGCGCTCGGTGGGCATCGGTCAAAGATGCAACTGATTTTATCTCGACGATAATTTTATCGTAACAAATAAAATCTGGTCTGAAGTGTTGCGTAAGAAGTGTTGCGTAAGAAGTGTTCCTTTATATTCAAGTTCCAAAATTGGCTGGGCAAGAAATGGAATTTGTTGTAGAGCTAACTCGATCTGCAAACATTCCTTATAAACGGGCTCTGTGAACCCGTAACCTTTCTGGTTATAGACCTCAAAACAGGCTCCAACTATCTTGTAACTTTCATCTTTATACAGAATTTCTGCCATTTCTTCTTTTCTATTCGCGACAATTCGGGTTATTAGCGGGCAAAAAAACAAAAACGCCTTTCGATTTGCGACAATCGAAAGGCGGCACGCTAAGTCTTAACGTACTCGCCGATCAATTATTGTTGTCGTCAAACCGAACTGCGTTCATAACGAAACTGAATAATACAAGACGAGCAAGTCAAAAGGCAAACTTTGCCAGAAATTGGCCGATTAAAACTAACTGAATCGATTCTAAAAATAAAATTTTGCAAAATAGTACAGAACCGGAGCGCCAAAGAGCAAACTATCGAGCCTATCCAGCAGACCGCCGTGGCCCGGCAAAATGCTGGCGGCGTCTTTTGCACCGGCGCCGCGTTTCATGGCACTTTCAGCCAAATCACCGAGGACGCCGACGATAGCGAGCACGATGGCGAGCGGGATTGAATATTGGTAGGGCAATTCCGGAAAAAACCACCACGTCGACAAAGCGGCAAATCCTGCCGCCGCCGCAATGCCGCCGATCAGGCCCTCGACGGTTTTGCCGGGCGAGATCTTTGGAGCAAGTTTATGTTTACCAAAGGCTCGTCCGGCAAAATACGCTCCTGTATCCGAACCAAATATCACGAGAAAGAAAAATCCCAAAAGATGAGTCGATAACCCCGGCGATGTCTCAAAACCAACTCGCGTCGCAACCAAAAAACCGCCGAGAAACGCTACATACAAAACGCCAAGTATCGTTACGCCTACACCGGTCAGCATTTTTGAAAAATCGGCCTGAAAACGAAATGTCTGAGTTATCAAAACACCGATCACGATCAGAGCGACAGTGGCGAGCAGGAGGTCCGGCGCCTTTGCCGGAGCATCAAACAAAAACCCGACAAACAATGCCGCGGCTCCCAGATATCCAACGCCCGCATCCGCTTTTAGCTCAAGCTTTTTTGTTAGCGAATAAAATTCGAACAGTCCGGCCGCAAGAGCAAATCCCGCTATCGCAACAAACAGCCAGACGGCCTCCGGCAAATACAGAGGCAATATGATCGAAGCAATGATGATCGGCAATGCGATTAAGGCTGTCAGAATTCTTGTTTTCATATTATTAATCAAGGCTGAACCACCTGCGTAAGCGGGTGGGTTCTTCCGAACCGCTGCAGGCAAACCCCTCGGCGTCAACTTGTGGCTTCTTCCGTTCCGCCCGAGGCTGAACCACCTGCGTTAGCGGGTGGGTTCTTCCGTACCGTCACATTCAGGCCCCTCGGAGTTAGCGGGTGGGTTCTTTCCACCCCGCCAATTATCAAACTCCGTCAAATCCGCCCCTTGCCCATTATCTACATAATCGCAGGCATAAAACACACTCTTTTCGTACCATAGCCAACGAAGACTGCCCTTATCAACCCACGGAGACCGCTCCGACGCCCAGGTTTCATTTAACTTCATTCGCCTCGTCGCGTAAGCCTTAAACGCATTTAATGCTTTTTCAGGTTTTCGATCACCGGTTGAAACAACAACATGGACATGGTTTGTGCGGACGTTGATGGCTTTTAACCCCCAATTGCGATGTTCGCAGACTTCACGTATCGCTTTCTCAATATCATTTCTTTGTTTGGCATTTAAGCGAACGGGCTCGCCTTTCATGATGGATTTATTATAACTCTCACGCGCTGGTCGCTCCGGAATTCGGGGACTGCCGAATTTATTCATAAATCTATCAGTAGATGTTAGTTCGTCGCCGTGCAGCCAAGTTCCGTAGGTGCGGAACGTGATGAGAAAGGCGAGCGGGATTTGGTTGTCGTCCCAGGTTCTCATATATAAGGGTTGGGAAGAACCCACCCGCTAACGCAGGTGGTTCTGCCTTTTGGCCTCGCGTGTTTTGAAGAACCCACCCGCTAACGCAGGTGGTTCCGCCACTTCCAGCGTTTTTGAAGAACCCACCCGCTAACGCAGGTGGTTCAGCCTTTTGTCACCCCACCAAAGCGTCGGTCCCGTTTTTGGTAATCCAGTATCGCTTCGAAAATTCCGGAGCGCCGAAAGTCGGGAAATAGCGTCGGCGTTACATAAATTTCGCTGTAGGCGAGCTGCCAGAGCAGGAAATTTGATATCCGAAATTCACCGCTGGTCCGGATCATCAGATCAACCTCGGGCAAGCCATTG
>JBGTCS010000145.1:0-2001 GCA_041748715.1 Pyrinomonadaceae bacterium
AGGCCTTCGAGCGGGACAGCGATGCGGGCATCGTTTGTGACAGCTTTGGCGGATGCCCGAGGAACGTCAAGGTCATCCGCGATGATCAGAGCGCCGGCTTTTGTAAGTTTTAATATTTGAGCTTCATTAGCACTGAAAACCGCCTGCATATCAGCCTCGGCCGAAATATGGACTGCGAATTTTACAGCAGTTGAAATATTCATTTCAGCACGAATATTACGGACTTTCTTGATAAGCTCAATAACCGCGGTCATTTCTTTTTCCGCTTTGCCGTTTACTGCAGCCGGATCACCCGGAGGATAAGCCGTCAGCATCACTGTCGAGTCAGCATCGGAATATGCCGCATTATGCAACGCATTCGAGGTGCCCGGCAATTTCAGCCACAAATCCTCGGTCAAATAGGGCATAAACGGGTGAAGCATCCGCAATGCGATCTCGAGTATCGTGATGATCCGGGTGGTTCCGACCGTATTGCCGCTGGTTATATCGTCTTTGACGAGTTCGATATACCAATCGCAAAAATCGTCCCAGAAAAAGTGATAAAGCAGCGATACTGCCGTGTGAAACTCATATTTTTCGAGACTGCGATTTACGTCTATCGCAGTCTTATTGAGCCGCGAGATGATCCATTTGTCCGCGAGCGAAAAACTCTCGGTGGCCATTAAACTAGAATGATCTACCGCCGCTCCTTCCGCATTCATCAGACAGAACCGAGTGGCATTCCAGATCTTGTTGGCAAAATTACGGTAGGTCTCGACACCGACGTCATTCCATTTGATATCCGCACCAGTCGCGATCGACGCCAGATAGATGCGGGTCGCGTCGACGCCGAACTTATCGAACATTTCTAGCGGATCGACGCCATTACCACGCGTCTTTGACATCGGTTTGCCGTCTTTGCCAAGTACAGTTCCGGTAACGACAACGTCTTCGAACGCTTTTTGACCGGTGAATTTCTTGGTCAACATGATCATCCGCGATACCCATAAAAAGATAATGTCGCGGCCCGTTACGAGAACATCAGTTGGGAGAAAAGCTTCCAGGTCAGAACCTCCTGCGTAAGTGGGCGGCCAGTTTGGGTTATCATCCTCAACTAACTGGCCCGCCGCTGACGCAGCGGGTTCTGACCCCGTCCAGCCCAACGTCGAAAACGCCCATAGCCCAGACGAAAACCAAGTATCGAGCACGTCCTGATCCTGTATCAATTTGCGGCCGCCGGCTTTGGCGACAGCTTCCGATTCGTTGCGAGCGACAAAGATATTGCCGTCCTCGTCATACCACGCCGGGATCTGATGACCCCACCAGAGTTGACGCGAGATGGTCCAGTCTTTTAGATTTTCGAGCCAGGCGGTGTAAACCTTTTGATGAGGAATCTCGGGCGAAAAATGCGGCACGGCGGATAGTGCGAGATCGAGCGCCATATCGCGCATCTCGTCCATTTTGACGAACCATTGGTCCGACAATATCGGCTCGACGATCGTTTTGCAGCGTTCGCAGACCGGCAATGTAATTTCGTAATCGTCGACCTTTTCCAAAAGGCCAAGTTCTTCAAATCGCTCAACGACTTTTGCGCGAGCGACAAATCGATCCAGTCCTTCAAACTCTGAACCAGCATCCGCGTTCATCGTCCCGTCCATATTCATGACTAGCAGTTGCGGAAGATGGTGACGTTGGCCAATTTGATAATCATTTGGATCGTGTGCGGGCGTGATCTTTACCGCACCGGTACCGAATTCTGCGTCAACATATTCGTCGGCAATAATCGGAATCTCGCGGTTTGTCAGCGGCAGAGCAATGGTTTTACCGATAAGGTTTTTGTAGCGCTCGTCAGAGGGATTAACAGCGACGGCCGTGTCGCCAAGCATTGTCTCAGGCCGCGTCGTTGCAACGGTCAAATGAACCACCCCGTCATCCGAAGCGGATGCCACCCCTCCTTCGTAAGGAGGGGAGCTTTTTACCGGATACCTAAGATAGTAAAGTTTCCCTTCTTTCTTGGTCTCT
>JBGTCS010000146.1:0-2777 GCA_041748715.1 Pyrinomonadaceae bacterium
GGCTATTTGCCGCGAGGACGCGGGTTTTGAAGGACTCAGGAAGGTGTCAAATTCTTAACGAAATCGCATCGAGCCGGGTTGTTAAATATCTTTAAAAGCCCTCGTCAATATCTTCCACTCCTCAAGATTCAGTGTTTCCGCACGACGGCGACCGTCGATTTGAGCGGATTCGAGGATGGTGGCGGCGTCTTTGTATCGCACTTTGAGGTTATTTAGGAGGGTTTTTCGTTTTTGAGCGAATGAAGCGCTGAGCAACTGGCGAAAAAGCTTATCGTCGTTAACTACAGATTCTTTCGGCGTCAGCCTCACGACCGAACTCCAAACTTTTGGAATTGGCTGAAAAGCTTTTGGCGAAACGTCGAACAGTGATTGAGCCGTAAACGCATTCTCCACAATCACACTCAAGTAACCACGTTCCTTTCCACCTGCTCTCGCCGTGATTCTCTGAACTACCTCACGCTGAAACATCAGGACGATATTTGAGAAAAGGTCACGCTGATCATTTAAACGTTGGAGGATCGGGGTTGAGATGTTGTAAGGCAGATTGCCGACAAGTTTTGTTTTCGCGGGATCGACGCCTCCGAGCATTGACGAAAAGTCAGTCTCAAGCACATCGGCCTCGGCCACGCTAAAATTTGGTTCAAAATGAAATTGAACCTTGAGAGCCGGGACGAATTCCCTATCGATCTCGATGGCCAGGACCCTCGCACCGGTTTCAAGCAGCTTTTCGGTTAAGGCTCCGCGTCCGGGTCCGATCTCGATGACGGTGTCTTCTTCGCTGAGTTCGAGTGCCGCAACGATCCGTCGAATGACGTCATCATCCCGAAGAAAATTTTGCCCAAGCGATTTTTTTGCCCTCATAAATGCGAGTGTCAGAGCGCCGGATATCCCGTGATCTCGATGTCATCGCCGAGACGCTCGACCGAAATATCCATTAATTTTATGGCTTGTGTTAAATTGTCGGCCCCAGAGCCGCCGATGGCATTGGGGGCGGAACGTCCGCCGATTATAAGCGGAGCGGCAATAAATGTCAGTTTATCAACCAATCGCGCGTCGCAGAACGCTCCGGCAACCTCTGAACCGCCCTCAACAAGGACGCTCTGAATCTCCCGCCGGCGAAGCTCGCCAAGAACAAAGTCCAGATCGCGTCCGCCAAATTCGTTTTCAACAACATCGACACCTAGATCACGCAAAGCATTGATCCGTTCGACGTTATCGCTGTTCGTGAATAAAAGGGTTGGGGTTTCCCGTGCGGTTGCAGCCAATTTTGATTCGACGGGCAGCCGCAGGCGATTATCAAGCACAACGCGAACCAGCGGTCGGCGACGGGGTTTACCGCTCCGGTCGGTCAGATTCGGATCGTCGACAAGAGCAGTGCCGCCGCCGACCAGGATCGCATCGTATTCATGTCTCAAATTTTGGACCCGGCGGCGTGACTCATCGCCTGATAGAGCGGTCGAAACACTATTCGTCAACGAAATACGCCCATCAAGCGACGTCGCCAATTTAAGATGGACAAAAGGCCGTTGTTTTTCGTGCCAACAGATGAATTTCTCATTAAGCTTCGCAGCTTCACCAGCAAGAATGCCCGTGACAACCTCTAAACCAGAATTGCGCAACCGCGCAAATCCCTTTCCAGAAACCAACGGATTTGGATCTTCGATCGGGCACACTACTCGTTTGATACCAGCCTTTATCAGAGCTTCCGTACACGGCGGCGTCCTGCCGTGGTGATCATGCGGCTCTAGCGAAACGTACGCGGTTCCGCCGAGGGCCCGCTCGCCGGCCTGCTCAAGTGCGACGGCTTCGGCGTGAACAACATTACTCGAAAGGTACGTACCTTCACCGGCGGCCTCGCCGTCTGCGGATACGATCACACAGCCAACTAAAGGATTCGGGCTGACGCGGCCAATACCGTTCGATGCCAATTCAAAGGCCCTGCGGGTATGAGCGAGATCAAATTGTGAGTAATTATTTTGCAATTAGCACCAAGGGTCTCGAAATACTGGGTTCAATCGTTAGTTAAACAGCCCATTCACATAGCTTTCCGGATCAAAAACCATCAGATCGTCAACCTGCTCGCCGATCCCGACATATCGGATCGGGAGGTTTAATTCTTTTGCTATGGCGACAGCGATGCCGCCTTTGGCAGTCCCGTCGAGTTTTGTCAGCACAATTCCCGTGACATCGGCCGTTTTCATGAACTGCCGGGCCTGTTCGAGGCCGTTCTGGCCGGTAATGGCATCGATGACCAGCAAAGTCTCGTGCGGAGCACCGGTAACCTCGCGGGATGAAATGCGTTTCATTTTTTCGAGTTCGGCCATGAGATGGGCTTTGTTGTGAAGCCGCCCGGCGGTATCGACAATAAGAACATCGGATTCACGCGCTTTGGCGGCCGCAAGTGCGTCAAACAAAACCGCTGCCGGATCGGTTCCCTGCTTTTGCTGGACGATCTGGACGCCAGCCCGGTCGGCCCAGATCTCGAGCTGATCGCTGGCAGCCGCTCTGAAAGTATCGGCAGCGCATATCAAAACGTCATTGCCTTCATTTTTGATCCGCTGAGCCAGTTTGCCGATCGTGGTGGTTTTGCCGACGCCGTTAACTCCGACGACCATCAGGACGTACGGCTTGATCGCCGCGTCGATAGTTCGTTCGTCGGCGACGCCGCGTTCTTTTGAATGATGCAGAATGTCGAGTAGCTGCTGTTTCATGGCGGCCTTGAGAGCACTCAGATCATTGATCTCCTGACGCGAAACCCCGCGACGGACGCTGTCGAG
>JBGTCS010000147.1:0-8328 GCA_041748715.1 Pyrinomonadaceae bacterium
AAACAGGGCCGACATAACTGAAAACAGAACCGAGATCGCAAACGCTCTTTGTCGGGCCACGCTGTTTTGAGATGCGGCAAAAAGGTCGAAAAGGTAACGTTCCTGAGCGTAATGCGTAATAAATTCGACCGTGTGGCTAAAAGCCGGAAGTGAAATTGAGACGATCACATTCGCCAGCCATACGGGCGTTGCCTTTCTAAATGATTGGACTACCGCGCCCGAAAGGCCGGTGGTCAGAAATCGGAAGGTCAACTCGACCAAAACGGCGGCCAACGTGACCAGCCAACTTTCACGGCTAGCCTGATAAACAGTAAAGTAGAACGAGGCACGCACGACCGCTCCGAGCGAGGCGGATTTCCAATTCCATCGCGAGATCACCTGTCCCGGGTGGCCGATCAAATTCCGGAATACATCGCCGACCGTAATGACCGGTTCCCATACTTCTTCGATGTCGTCGGCATCGGCGATCGAATGGTGTATTTCTTCGGATAGGATCATTTGCGGTACTGTCTCGCTTTCCATCATCTGTGCTGATACTAAATAATTTCTCTGACGGCAGGCTAATTTTATTGCAGACTGCGGTTTCGCAATTCCCATCATCTAAAATGTTTGTTAATGATAGGAAAACGAAAACGTTAATACTACCATAGGCCTTTCGCAAATACCCGTCGCAAATATATTGAATAGCGGGGCATTTTTAATCCCCAAAAGCTTATCATATTCGTCACAATGCCCGAACGGACAACTTAATCAAAAAATATTTAAAATATGTCATAAATCCAAAAGCGACGGTGTTTTCCTCATAGACACGGGAACTTTAGACGGTTCGAAGATTCAGGAGAAGCAATTATGAGTTGGTTATATACGGCAGTATTTACAAGTTTGCTGTTTTCGTCACAGGGGACATCCGCCCCGAGCGCGGATTTCTGCATCCAGAACGAACCGGTTCCGGCAGCGGTCCAAATATTAGACGAAACGGAAAAGTTTGAAAAAACTTACCCTCTAAATGCGAACGGGCGGGTAAATGTTTCGAATATCAACGGTTCGATCACGATTACGGCGTGGGATCGCAATGAGGTTAAATTGGAATACACCAAAGTCGCCGATCTTAAAGAACGCCTTGAGGATGTCGAGGTCAAGATCGATTCCAGATCCGATTACTTCAGCGTCGAAACAGATTACGGAAACTGGCGGAGCAAAAGCGGCGGGGAACGTTGGCGAAACACCGGAAAGTTAAATGTGGAGTTTAAGTTGATGGTCCCGCGTGGTGCAGTGTTGAATGAGATCGAAACCGTAAACGGATCGGTCCAGGTTTCGAACTTTGTCAATATCACCAAAGTTGCGGCGGTCAATGGAACGGTCAACGCCACGAATATTCGCGGAACAGCAAATTTATCGACCGTCAATGGCGAAGTTAGGGCAGAATTTGACCGACTCGAAACCGGCAGCCAAATAAACCTAGATACCGTAAATGGCCGCGTAAACCTGATAATTCCTTCTGATTCTAATGCAACATTAAAGGCAGAATCGTTAAACGGCAGCATAAGCAATGAATTCGGTTTGCCGGTTCGTAAGGGGAAATATGTCGGCCGCGATCTGCACGGGCGACTCGGCAATGGTGAAGTTCAGATCAAACTGAGCAGCGTGAACGGCGGGCTTTCCATCACTCGCAAAGGAGACGGTCGTACTCAAAGTCCGGCCGTTAATCTTCTTCCGCGAAAGGAAAAAGGCGACGAATGGGACGATGACGGAGCTATGTTTTCATCAGCAAAAGTCGATAAAGAAGTTGCAAAGGCCGTAAAAGAAAGTTCAAGGGCTGCGTCAAAGGCAATGGCCGATGCCGAAAAAGAAATGAGTAAAATAAAGCCGGAAATTGCGCGGGTCGTGGCCGATTCGGTCGCGGCCGCGGCTAGTGTTGTCGCTCAGACAACCCAAATACTCGTTACAGACGAGATGCAGCAAAACCTACGAGACGCTCAGGCCGTTCAACGCGCCACAATGGCCCGTATGGCAGATAATGGATTTTTTCAATCGATGCCCCGTGTCGAGAGGATTAGTGAATCGTTTCCTGTAAAGGGAATTCCGACCGTTAAGATAAAGGCGATAGGATGTTCGGTTTCGATAAAAGGCTCGGATACGTCTGAGGTTCAATACCGCATCACCCAGTTTGCCGACAGTCGTATCAAAACTCCGTTAAATATTACAAAAGACCATACAGATTCGGCCGTAACGCTGACTGTCGAGAATAAGGATTTTCGAAATGGACGGTTTTTTGATGGTTCTAACCGTGTTCGAGTTGAGATCCTGGTTCCCCGAAAATCTAACTTAAAGATCAATTCCGACGGTGAGATCCGCCTCGAAGGCGTCTCCGGTGAGGTTGAGTTGCAAGGCTCGGACGAATCGATCAACGTTCGCGACGTTGACGGCAAACTAAATATTCTAAATTCCGACGGCCGAATCCGCGTGATCGGTTTTACTGGAGACATAGTCGCCACTTCGTCCGACGGCTCAATCAATCTCGAGGGTGATTTTAAGAGTCTCAACGCCCGAGCCAGCGATGGATCTATTACCCTGACGCTGCCCGATAATGTGTCAGCCGATATTGAGGCCAATCGCAAGGTCGTTAGCAGCGAGTGCATCCAACTCAATAAATTAAGCGGCGGCGAATCAAGCAGTAAATACCGCATTGGAAAGGGCGGGCCGTTATATCAGCTAAAAACCGACGGCGAGATTTTGGTTCGCGGCGCAAGTATTTTTAAGGAAATCTATTAACATATCTGGCCGGATGCCGCATTGGACGGTATCCCGCCTTTTTATCCTAACTCTCGGACTGCCCCATAGTTTCTATCAGAGGAATTCCATTCGGATTTTTAAACTTCAATTCCTAATTGGTTGGAACCCGAATCCATGGGCCACATTTTTTGTCGGTTACAATCAAAACGCGGAAATATAACATGGGGCGGCCCATGCATTTTTATTAAATGATCGTTTAGCCGAACTTTTCCGGGTTATACGCAAATCGCGAAAAACTTCTTGTATGTATTTAAGTATTCGTGTATAAATGTAAGCGGTTAAATCATTTCTTGCCGAACCAGGTGTCACGTACAGGAGAATCTGAATGAATTTGAAAAGCAAACCACGAGTTATCGTATTAAGCATTCTATTAAGCAGTCTTGCCCTTCCCGGAATTTTTTCGCCGCCCGTTTCGGCTCAGACACAGGATGCCGGCGTAGCCCTCCAACGCGGGTTTCGCACCGGGTATTCTGACGGTTATATGTCCGGTTATCGGGATACGATCGACAGTGTAGCAAAAAACTACACTCGTCACGCCGAATATTCCAGAGCCGATCGAGCCTACAACAAAGACTATGGAGCACTGGAGGATTATCGTGACGGTTATCAGCAGGGATTTGAATCAGGATATGAAACTGGCTATGAACGTCGTTCGTTTGAGTCGAACCTGCCCGCACGTTTGAAAAAGCGAGGTGTCGCCGAAGTTGGGAATCAGGTAGCCACGACCACGACGGTCGTGAACACTCCGACCATCGACCACGACGCCACCGTAACCAGCCCCAATACTAACGCGACGGATCCTGTTACGACGACATTTCAGTCAAACAATAACGCGATTATTGTTATACCGAGGGATACCGAGCTGATCCTCGAACTTCAGGAAGATCTCAATACCGAGCAGAGTCGTGAGGGAGAAAAATTTACTGCGCGGGTCGTTTCGCCATCTGAAATTGCGGGTGCGGTGGTTGAGGGCCGCGTCGCAAAAATACTCAAACCAGGTCGGATCAATCGGCGCAGCGAACTGCTGTTGTCATTTGACCGGATCATTCTCAATGATAATCGCTGGAGCAATTTTGGAGCGACGCTAACCGAAGTTCTGGCCGTCAAGGGCGACAATGTGAAGAGAGTAGATTCCGAAGGTACGGCAGTCGGACAGAGTTCCTTAAAAAGTGATGCCGCTAAAGTCGGCGGGGCAACCGGTGCCGGACTTGTGGTCGGAGCAGTTGTTGGCGGACCTGTGGGTGCTGCTGTGGGTGCCGGCATGGGAGCCGCGTTTGGCGTTGGTGCTGTGGTGATCGAACGGGGTAAACACGTTCGGCTAAATCGCAATCAGCAGCTCAGAATCAAAACGTCATATCAAACTCAGATCCGCTAAGTTTAATCCGGGTAATTAATGGAAAGGTCGGGCGATAAATGTCCGGCCTTTTTTTATTGAAGTGCAAGTCGGGGTGAGATGTCCTTGTCAGTGATCCAGTTTGCCGCCGCGACAACCTCAAAAGAGGAAGCCGGATGATGCACAGAGTCGGAGAATTTTGAACCTTCGCCGGTTAAAAGCCAGTCGATCGACACGCCCGTTGCCCGGCGAATACAAAGCAGCATTTCACCAGACGGCAAAGCCCCGCGATTAATGACGGCGTCGATGTCGCGGGAATTTAACTTAAGGCGAAAAACAATACTCGAGATCCGTTGGTAACCAAATAGTTCCATGATCCGGCGACCGATCTCCAATCCGATCGGCAGTATCTCGTCTCGAGAATACAATCGTTCATTCTTTTCCGAAGTTTCGCACATCGGTTCGTTTTCCGGGATCCAGTCTCTCATAAAAACCTCAATTTCACCGTCGCCGGTTGATAATTACTGTCGTCTAAAATTACTTTAAAACAACTGAGCGATCGGGTATGTATTTACGATTACAATACGAGGAAATGGTAAGCCGCAATGATCGATAAACTGGATTTTGCAGGTTAAAACAATTCGAGAAATTCTGACGGAACGAAAACGCGAAAAGCGGTTTTACTGCCAGCAGTCGCCCTGATCGCAAGAGATTACACACATCTCTTCGCCCAATTCGGATGCGGCGCTTGTGTCTGAAAACGCGCTTGGGTAAAATGAGAGATTACTGATAAGGCTAGATTATAGAGAGATAAATATAGAAATGACTACAGCAACAGAAACAACCGCCGGTGCAGCAGGCCTCAGAGGCGTCGTCGCAGCTCAGAGCGCGATCGGCGATGTAGATGGCGAAAAGGGAATTTTAATTTATCAGGGTTATGACATCCACGACCTTGCGAATAATTCGACCTTCGAAGAGGTCGTTTTTTTGCTTTGGAATGGCCGATTGCCAAAATCCGATGAATTAAAGGCGTTTAAGAATGAGATACGGTCCAATTATGCGGTTCCGTCCGAAGTGATTGCCTTGATGAAGCAGTTTCCAAAAGACGCTGAACCGATGGACGTGCTCCGAACGACAGTCTCGTCGCTCGATTTTTACGATCGCGAAGGTCATGGAACCGACCGTGAGCACGCCGTCCAAGCAGCGGTTAAGCTTACTGCCCAGATCGGAACCTTGGCCGCCGCCTGGGATCGCATTCGGAATGATAAGGACATCGTATCGCCAGATGCAAATCTGAGTATAGCCGAGAATTTTCTCTATATGCTTCGCGGCGAGCGAGCCGAACCTGACGAAGCGAAAATGTTCGACATTGCACTTATCCTGCACGCCGATCACGAGCTTAACGCCTCGACATTTACGACTCGTGTCGTTGCAGGAACACTTGCCGACATGTACGGGGCCGTTACCGCCGGTATTGCCGCACTCGCGGGACCGCTTCACGGCGGAGCGAATACGAATGTGATGAAAATGCTCATCGAGATCGACGATCCCGCCAAGATTGACGCCTGGGTAGATAATGCGCTTGCGGAAAAACGCAAGATCATGGGCATCGGACACGCCGTTTATAAAACCGAAGACCCGCGTGCTACCTGGCTCCGCAAGTTTTCAAAACAAATGGCCGACAAGACCGGAACCGCCAAATGGTTTGAAATGTCCCAGCGGATCGAGCAAATAATGCTTGAAACGAAAGGAATGTATCCGAATGTCGATTTCTACTCGGCATCGACGTATTACCTGATGGGAATTCCGCTCGATCTCTACACACCGATCTTTGCCGTCAGCCGTATCTCAGGTTGGACGGGGCATATTCTCGAACAATACAGCGATAACAAATTGATCCGACCTCGTGCCGAATATATCGGTAAGCGTAACCAAAAATACGTTCCGATTGACGAGCGATAAATTTTAGCCGTCGGTTACCAAATCAAGAACGCCTCGAGGGAAAGTTTCTCGAGGCTTTTTTGCGCTAATTTCACCTGTTCTCATCGGTCGGTCGGCGACAGCTAACGTCGATCAAAAAATTGCACCGGTCCTAAATTTTATTTTTAATTCGCGTCTGCTACAATTCGGTCGTACCGTATTCAAAAAAAATAACTAAATTAATCGTCATTACACGACGGAGGATTATCAATGAATCGAATCGTTCTGGCTGCAATGCTGTTCGTATTATGTGCGAGTTTATCTGGACAAGCCGTTAAAACTAAAACACAACCAACTCAACCGATCGACAAGGAATACACGGATTCGATCTTAAAGAACACGACCGAGAAATTCTTTCTCACCGAGATCGTCGATCATCTTCCGGCGTCGAATACTGTTACGTCGCCGATGAAAGTGCTGGGCTATCCAATCGGAACGCCCGATAAACTTACTTATACCAAAGATCAGTATCGATATTATCGTGAACTTGAAAAGGCTTCGCCGCGAGTAAAAACATTTGTCGCTCCGGAACGCAGCGAACAGGGCCGCGAACAACTTTTGGTTGCCGTTTCCGACGAGGCCAATCTCGCCAAACTCGAACAATATAAAGGAATAACAGCCAAACTCGCCGATCCGCGAGGCATCAGCGAGGAAGCTGCTCAACAGCTTGTCAGCGAAGGCAAGGCGATCTATTGGGCCTCCGGTTCAATCCATTCAACGGAAACCGGCAGTCCTGAGATGCTGATGGAGATGGCATATCGGCTTGCAGTTTCCGAATCGCCGCTGATTAAAGAGATAAGAAAGAACGTCATTGTTTTGATCACGCCAACGCTTGAGGTCGATGGGCGCGACATCATGGTCGATCTCTACAATTATCGCAAAGCAAATTCGGGCAAACGTTCGCCGGGGTTGATCTATTGGGGTAAATACGTCGCCCATGATAACAACCGCGATTCGATGGGAATGGCTCTTGCCCTGACGCGGAATCAGATGTCGACATTTTTGGATTTTCATCCTACCGTTCTGCATGACCTGCATGAATCGGTTCCGTACCTATACACGTCGACGGGCACCGGGCCATACAACTCATGGCTGGATCCGATCGTGATCAGCGAATGGCAGACATTGGCGTATCACGAGATCGAAGAAATGACGAAACGCGGTGTGCCGGGCGTTTGGACCCATGGGTTTTATGACGGCTGGGCACCGAACTATATGTTCTATGTCGCGAATGGTCACAATTCCATCGGGCGATTTTACGAAACATTCGGCAACGGCGGCGCCGATACTCAGGATCGGACGGTTGGCGGCGATTCGACATCGCGGACATGGTTCAGGCCAAATCCGCCTCTGCCGCGCGTCAAATGGTCGCTTCGAAACAACGTTAATCTCCAGCAGAGTGCGTTACTGCTGGCGATGAATTATGTCGCGAATAATAAAGATAAGTTCCTTCATAATTTCTTTCTAAAGGGCAAACGTTCCGTGGCCAAAGGCCGAACCGAAGGGCCGGCCGCCTATGTTTTGCCCGGCGACGACACGCGGCCAAACTCGGCCGCCGATCTTGTGAACCTGCTAAAAATGCAGGGCTGCGAAGTCCACATTTTGAATAAAAATATCGAGGTCAAAGAGGGTAAATTCCCCGCGGGCAGCTACGTTGTCAGGATGGATCAGCCGTACTCGCGAATGGCCGATATGCTGCTCGATACGCAGTATTACAACGTAAACGACCCGCGGCCCTATGACGACACCGGTTGGACGCTTGGCCCGCTGCGAAATGTTAAGACTGTTCGGGTGAAAGACGAAAAGATACTCGATGCCGACATGGCCCTGATCCAAGGGCCAGCGCGTGTCGCCGGAAAGCTCGAAGGAACGAGTAAGGCCGCGTATATTATCAATCACACTGGCGAAAGCGAGGTGGCTCAACTTCGTTTTCGACTCAAAGATATAAAGTTTACGGCGGCGGAGGATAGTTTTAAGATCGGCGACAAGAGCTTTAACGCCGGTTCATTTATCATCCGCTCTGACGGCAATCCGGCCGATATGGAATCGAGACTTACCCGGGAAGTGACGGCTCTTGGTCTAAAAGCGTCTGCCGTCGATAAAGTTCCCGAGGTCGCCCAGCATCAAGTCGGCGTCCCGCGAATTGCTCTGGTACACACGTGGGTCAATACCCAGAATGAAGGTTGGTATCGGATTGAGTTCGACAGACTCGGCATTCCGTA
>JBGTCS010000148.1:0-1793 GCA_041748715.1 Pyrinomonadaceae bacterium
CGTATTAAAAACGCCGTCCGGGCCAGCATTTAACGACCCCGAAGGATCCTCCAAAGTTCGGGGATCGGCACCACCGGCCGCCGGCCTGTGACACGTGCCGCACGCAACCGTCCGGGTCGATGACATCTGTTCATCCCAGAACAAGGTTTTACCAAGATAAGCCTTTGCGGCGGTCAGTTCGTTCCCGGTCGGTGCGAACGGAGGATCGAGAGGTATAAATAGTCCCTGGCTGATCACGCCGGCCGCTCGAAATCCCGTATCCGGATCACTCAACGAACTCACGATCCCGCCATTTTCCGCCCGAACCCAATAAGAATATTGCTGGTTTACAATTGCGGTGGAGTCAAAAAAATAGTTGGCCTCTGTCGTTCCAATATCGGTCGCCGCCGATGAATTATCTATGGTATTTCTGAAGATGCGGTAAAGAGTCGCCCCCCGAATCGCGTCCCAAAGAACACCGACCTTGTTTGCATAATCGCCGTCCGAGGCCGTGACTCCGGTCGGCGCGGCTGGGCTGCCGCCGTTTAATATTTCGGACATAAAGGCGGTTTCTGAGCGGGCATTAATTAGGAGCAGCCCAAAACAGACGAACGCAGACAAAATTCCCAGCTTGATCCACTTCATAAAATAAACGTCGATTCGGCGGCGCGGCAACTCGAAACGGGATAAAAAATCGAATAGTTTGCCGCTTTCGGAAACTGTATTTTAACATCTGGCGGGATTTGGAGAAAACCATTGAATTTTGCGCAGCGTCCTATGAACGTTCGCCTTTTTAAAGGCGCCAAATTTTTCTGTACTATCTCATTAATGAAAACCCTTAAATTTATCAGAGTCGCGACCATAACGCTGAGCCTCGCATTGGCCGTTTTCTCCTTTGGAAAAGCCGACCGTGCAACCGCAACTTTTGATCTTTCTCCGTCGGCGACACCGACACCGAGGCCGAAAACGACTCCAAAACCAAAAGCTCATTCCACGCCAAAACCAACCCCGAAAGCCACGGTCTTGCCCACGCCGCCGCCCGTGCCGTCGCTTGAGGAGCTTAGGTCGACGATCCGTCAGCGAACATTTGATCCGGACGTACGGCGGGGCCGGCTCGGGATCAAGATCGTTTCGCTGGCGTCGGGTAAGGTTGTTTATGAAAACGATTCGGAAAAATACTTTATGCCGGCGTCGAATATGAAAAACTTCACCGTTGCGACGGCCCTTGAACGGCTGGGCCAGGATTTTCGGTTTGTGACGAGCGTCTTTGCCAATTCCCTTCCCGACACTGTAGGAACCGTAAAGGGTGATCTTCGTATCTACGGTCGCGGCGATATATCGATCTCCACTGCTTTTTACGGCACATCGGCGTCCGACCCCGAGACTTATTACAAGGGTATAGACAGATTGGTCGAGCGAATAATGGCGGCGGGAGTCCGTCGTATCGAGGGCAGCATCATCGGCGATGAAGGTTATTTTAAGGGCTTTGCAATTCCCGGATCTTGGGAATGGGACGACCTGCAATTTTATTACGGGGCCGAGGTCTCCGCATTGCCGCTTAACGATAACGCGATCGATATCGCGGTCACGCCTGGCAGTGCCGGTGGCCCGTGCGTGGCGACCATCTCGCCGTTCAATACATTGATACAGGTTATCAATCTTTGTACGACGATCGGCTCGACAACTCGCCGGAGTCTATCGGTCGTAAAAAAGATCGATCGAAATATTATCGAGATCACGGGAACGATTCCCGCCGGCGACAACGGGTTTCGCGGCTCAGTCACGATCACCCATCCGGCTGACCTATTCGTCGC
>JBGTCS010000149.1:0-1896 GCA_041748715.1 Pyrinomonadaceae bacterium
TTTGTTTTCTGCCAACCGATGCCGCCGAGCCGGTCCAGCGTCGGCGAGGTTGCTTCGCCGGACGAATAACGCGAGACAAGGTCCATTCGCTCGACCGGAACAAATAATTTGGCGTTGTCTGTATAGACAAGGAGCATGAATTCACGCTCCGCACCTTGGGACGAAATGGTTTGTAGCCCGTCAAAACGCCCGATGCCGTGATCGATATGGACGACGTAATCGCCCGTTTTGAGATCACGAAAATCTGAGATAAAGGCGCCGAGTTTGACCTTTGTCCTCGGCCCTTTGGTCTTTGCGGGACGAAATTCGGGCTGGATAGTTTCGCCAAAAATATCGCTTTCGGTAAAGAGCGACAGGTCGAAGGCGGGAAATTCGAATCCGCTCGAAAGACTTCCCAGGCGGATCGACTCCGCCGCCAGCGGAGCATTATATTCCCTTAGAATTTCTTCGAGGCGTTCCGCCATTCCAGGCGTTTGCACGATGATCCCGGTTCTGCTTTGTCCGTCCTGTGGTCTGATCGCCGGACCTGCCTCGTTTACGAATGCCTGAATGTCGCCGTGAAACTTTCGCGTCGAACGGGATTGAAACTCCATTTCGACGGCTTTATTCACCGCCGGAAAAAGAAACAGCGGCGGGGCGTCGGATGCTGAACGTATTCCGCTCGGTGACCCGGTTGTCGTTTCCCCGGCTGGGCCTTCATTGACCTGAAATTCGGCGTCGATCCCGGCAGCTGTCCGTCCGAGGGCACGCAATTCCAGGCTTCTCGATCTTTCGAGATTGTCACGCAATTCGTCGGGCTTTAAAAATAGTCCGTCTGGTTCAAGCCCAACTTCGCCGGAATCACCAATAGCCCGGTAGCGGTCCGCAAGATGTTGGTACAATCCGGTCAGGGAATGCTCGATGGCGGCCGGCTCATCCATGACAAAAATGCATTCGGGTAAATGATCGAAAACACTCGCTCCAAGCGGCTTGGAAAGCGGGATCATAAATTCCCATCCCGAAAAAGTTTCACCTTCGTCGGCAAAATCGGTCCGGTCCTTGAGATTGCGGGCAAATCGTTCGTGGCTAAATTTTTCGCGGGCAAAGAATGACCAATCGGCAAGATCCTGTGCCGAAGCGGAAAATTCGCGCATCGGGGCGATCGCTATCTCGGTCAATTGGCCGGTCGAAAGCTGAGTTTCAGGGTCGAATGTGCGGATCGATTCGACAGTGTCGCCAAAAAACTCGATACGCACCGGTGCGTCGGCGTCCGGCGACCAGACATCGACGATACCGCCGCGAACGGATAACTGCCCGGGCCCGAACAACGGCTCTTCGCGAACATAACCGCCCGCAAATAATCGCTCGATCAGGGTCTCGGGAGCAAAATCTTTGTCGCGGGTCAAAATAGACCCAAGTGCCTCGATCTCATCGGGCGTCACTGTGCGTTGGATAAGTGACCTGGCCGAAAGCACGACGATATCGCTTGTGCCGAGGCGTAGCTGCCATAGTGCGAGGGCACGACGCTCCTGCGTCTCGGCGTGCGGCGAAACACCGGAATACGGATCGGCGTCGAATGACGGCAGGCCAATGATCTCCGACACATCTGTAACAGGGCTGGCTTTTTCCTTATTTTCATCCTCAAAAAAATTGAGATCCGAGATCCAGTTTTCGACCTCGCGATTTGATTCAGTGATCACGGCAAATGCTTTGCCCGTTTCGCGCCGCAGCTTATTCAGCAAATACGCTTTTGCCGCGACCGAGGTCAGGCCGCTAAGACTAATGACCCGCGTGCCGACCGAGATCTCTTTTATTAACTTCTCAAAAATTTCCGCCATAAACGCACATTGCCGCAGAAAACGCTGGTCGGGGGCGGTGTCGCCCGGGCTCACGTTTTTCTCCGGTGATGATAGTTTG
>JBGTCS010000150.1:0-10774 GCA_041748715.1 Pyrinomonadaceae bacterium
ATCAATCCAGTCAAAAAGGTCTGCGAGATGGCCCGCTCGCGCGGCGTTGAAACGATCGTCGATGGTGCTCATTCGTTTGCCCAGTTCGATTTCAAACGCGATGACCTCGGGTGCGATTATTTTGGGACCTCGCTGCATAAATGGATTTACGCTCCGAAGGGGACCGGCATGCTTTATGTTAAAAAAGACAAGATCCCAAAAGTCTGGGCATTGATGGCATCCGAGGACAAAAACAAGGGCGATATTCGCAAATTCGAGGAGATCGGCACACATTCCGCTGCAATGCGGCTCGCTATCGGCGAGGCGATCTTGTTTCACAACGCGATCGGCGGCAAGCGAAAAGAAGAGCGGCTTCGATATTTGTCGCGATATTGGATGAATAAGTTAAAGGACGTCCCAAAAATTGGATTCAACACTTCGTTCGACGCGAAACAATCGTGTGCGATCGCCAATTTTAAGATCGACGGCCTCGAACCCGGAGCGATCGGCAGCTACCTGATGTCAAAACACAAGATCTTTACGACGCCGATCGTCCATGACGAATTTACGGGGATTCGCATCACGCCAAATGTTTACACAACACTTTGGGAATTAGACAGGTTTTGCGACATCGTCGAAGAGATAGCTAGGAAAGGGCTACCGAAGGCATAAATTGCATGATGATATAATTTGATTGAGGTTTAGTATGGCTCAAAATACTGGAGTTAGCATTGAAATGCCCGTTTTGGCGCGACAGATCAGATTGCCAAAAGGCGTCGATGATCGCTTGAAAGCTTTGCTCGATCGTCAAGATAGCGGTCAAATACTTTCCGCAGCTGAAAAAAGAGAAGCCGAGGGGCTTGTCGAATTGGCCGAAATGCTAACGCTGATGAGATTGCGAACGGAGCGCGCTTCGCGATCGAAGGAGAAATGACTAACGTCCCGCTCTTTCTGAGAAAACTGGTCATCCGCCGTGCAAAAGATCGTTGTGAATATTGCCAATTGTCACAAAGAGGACAGGAAGCAACCTTTCATATTGACCACGTCGTGCCGCTGACCTCCGGGGGCAAGACTATCGCCGAAAATCTTGCGCTTGCATGCGTTTCCTGTTCCTTGAAAAAAGGTTCTCGAGAATTCGTTATCGATAAGTCGACTGGATCAAAGGTAAGACTTTACAACCCGCGAAACGATTTTTGGAACAAGCATTTCGAATGGCTAGGCGTCATATTGATGGGCAAAACGAAGATTGCCTCGGCGACAATAAATCTTCTGGATTTGAATCGACCGTTGATCTTGGCCATACGCGAGGAAGAAATATTATTAAAAAGACATCCGGTAAAATAAATGAGTATTAAAAGAGTTACACAACATCCGACACAAAATGAGAGCCTCATTTTTGAGCGTTCACAACTCGGCCGCGTCGGATACCGTCTGCCAAAACTAGATGTTGACGAGGTCGATATCGATCAGCTTGTTCCCGTCGAATTGCGTCGCGACGATGATCTCGATGGCGTACCCGAGGTGTCGGAAGTCGATGTCGTTCGGCATTTTACGCGGATATCGACTTGGAATTACTCGATTGACCTGGGTATGTATCCGCTCGGGTCGTGCACAATGAAATACAATTCGCGGCTCAACGAAAAGGTCGCTCGGATCGGCGGTTTTGCCGGTCTGCATCCGCTCGCTCCCGAAGAGGAGACCCAGGGAGCATTGGAGCTGATCTACCGCTTGCAGGAAGATTTGTGCGAAATAACCGGCCTGCCGGGAATATCGCTGCAGCCGGCTGCTGGAGCACAAGGCGAAATGACCGGCGTTATGCTGATGCGAGCTTTTCTGGATAAACGCGACGGTGCGGAATCAAAGAATCGCCGTGTGATGCTGATTCCCGATTCGGCCCACGGGACAAATCCAGCGTCGGCGGCGATGTCGGGGTTTACGGTCAAAACGATCCGCTCAAACTCAAGCGGCTTGACCGATATGGACCACCTTCGCGAGCTCTGCGATCAAGGCGGTGTAGCGGGGCTGATGCTTACAAATCCAAACACGGTCGGTATCTTTGAAACGAACATCCGCGAGATCTGTGACACGATCCATGCGGCGGGCGGAATCGTCTATATGGACGGCGCAAATATGAACGCTCTGGTCGGCATCGCCCGTCCCGGCGATATGGGCGTTGACGTCATTCATCTCAATCTACACAAAACATTTTCGACGCCGCACGGCGGCGGCGGCCCCGGTTGCGGCCCGTGTCTCTGCACATCAGATCTCGCACCGTTTTTGCCGACACCGCGAATCGTGTCAGAACCGCCTGCGTCAGCGGGCGGCCAGGCACGTTACCGACTAGACTACGACGTTCCAACAAGCATCGGCCGCGTTAAGGCGTTTTACGGCAATTTCGGCATGATGGTCCGTGCTCTGGCCTATATCCAAACCCACGGTGCCGAAGGACTCAAAGAAGCAACGGAAACAGCGGTCTTGAATGCGCGGTATGTCTCGCACGCTCTCGAAGATACGTTTGACAAACCTTACGAATCCGACTGTATGCACGAGGCGATCTTTTCGCATAAACGGCAGGCTAAGAGAGGTGTTGTGACGCTGGATATCGCAAAGCGCCTGATCGATTACGGTTTTCATCCGATGACCGTTTACTTCCCTCTCGTCGTTGAAGGCGCGATGCTCATCGAACCAACCGAATCGGTCGGCCGTCAGGATCTCGATGCCTTTGTCGAGGCGATGAAAGACATTGACCGCGAGATCAACGAAGATCCGCAGCTCGTCATCAACGCTCCGCATTCGACGCGGATCGGTCGATTGGACGAAGCTACGGCAGCAAGAAAACCTGTCCTACGTTGGCATAAAGATATGGAATCTCTTACAAAGGCCGCTTGATCATATAAAGAAGTTCTAAGACCACGAGGTAAATATGCATCTAAGATTTCCTGCAACATTGATCACGATCTTAATTTTAAGTCTCGCGAGCTTGACGTTTGCCGACGGTATAACAAAGCGAATCAAATTCGCCAAAGGAAAAAATTCCGCAACAGTTTCAGGTGCAGTTGTGCGCGGCGAACGGGATATTTATATCGTTAGAGGCCGGGCCGAACAAATGATGACGGTAAAGATAACCTCGCGTGAAAAAAATGCGGTTTTTCAGGTCCAGGGACCAAATGGAGATTATTTGCAGGATGCCGGCGAAGAAGATGACGCGATGTTGGTTACAAATTCGCTGCCGGTTAATGGAGATTATAAGATAACCGTTGGCGGCAACCGTGGAAACGCGACCTACAGATTGTCGGTTTCGATCCATTAGTTGAATATGGCTTTTGACGAAATTCTCGGAGAACGGATAAAAACCCAGCTTGACCAGATGGGAACTAAACATGTTGAAAAACACATGTTCGGCGGTCTGGGATTTATGATTGCAGATAAAATGTGCATCGGTGTCGTCAAGAATGAGTTAATGCTTCGCGTATTGCCTGAGCGGATCGAGAAAGTGCTACTGACGCCAAATGTCCGACCTATGGATTTTACCGGTCGCCCGATGAAGGGGTTCGTATTTATCAAACCTGAGGGCTTTGTTAATGATGAAGATTTGAGTAATTGGATTGATATCGCCGTGGAATTTGGCAAATTTGGCGTCGTAAAATCCAAGAAGAAAAAATAAGATTTTAAGGGCAGAATTGATAGGTAAGTCGCGAAATTAAACTCTCGCGGCTTTTTATCTAAATATCGTGTTTAATTCACAATCCAGAATTCAAAAAACGCTCTCAATCCTTAGGGTTTTGTGTCTCATACTCTGGCTAGCTGTAATTGTTGGTGGTATTGGCTCATACGTATTGTATCCAAACGCTTTTAGCGCCGAAAGTATCGCTGGGTTCTTACGCCGGTTTCAAACCGAAATATGGTTGATCTATCTATCTTTGTCGGCTATCCGAGGAGTTTCGCTTTTGCCGAGCACGCCGCTCGTGATAGCCGGCACAATACTCTTTCCAGAGCAGCCATTTTCGGTGTTAGCGGTTTCGATGACCGGCATACTGATTTCATCGGCCATGATCTATTACTTTTCGGATTACCTTGGATTCAGTAAATTTTTCGAACGCCACAAACCTGCCCAAACCGAAAAGATGAAACAGCGTCTCAATCATCCTCTGGGAGTTCTTTTTGTTACAGTTTGGTCGTTTTTCCCGCTTGTCCCAACCGACCTGGTTTGTTATGTCGCCGGCACCACAAAGATGAATTTTGCAAAATTCATCTCAGCCGTTTTCGTTGGCGAAATCATTCTTTGTTCGGTTTATGTTTTCTTTGGCGGAGCAGTATTAAACTTAGTACGATAAATTTATTTAGGAGCTTAAGAGATTATGAAAAATTGTCGCGAAATAGAAAATTGTAGCGGTCGGCGTGAGTTTATTTTTAAGGCGGCCCTTTCGACCGGGACGGTTATGTTAACTCTGTTGGGAATCCCATCAACCGGCCTTTCAACAGGCAAGACAGAAGACTTGACAATCCGAATCGACGAAAAGAGCCGTTGAAAAAAGTTGGTGGTTCGGCAGTTTTTGATTCGAGTGCCGGTAAAATCAGCATAGTCAGAACCAGCGAAACGGAATTCGTGGCTTTTTCAGCCGTTTGCACTCACAAACGAGGAATAGTCGCTTATGATCCCGCGAAAAAACAATTTGTTTGTCCGAAACACGGCTCAACGTTTGACGCCATGTCGGGAAAACCAATGTCGGGTCCGGCTGAAGTACGGCTTTCCTCGTTTCCATCGCAGGGAACGTCGGAAACGGTAACCGTTACATTGAAAATTAATAGCAATAGCAAAGAAATTACTTAAAATACCCCGCGTATGACCCGCATCGGCGTTTGCGCGGATTTTTGTTTGGGTATATAATCCGGCGCAAACAACAACTAATTTTCCCACGTTTTGATGACAAGGAGGTTTTAATGTCACAAGCAGCTATTTCTAAGGAAATTAACGAAGATAAAATGCAGGAGTTTGTCGGCAAGGTCGTCGGCGATTTCGGGGCCAGTTTAAGTTCGATGCTCGGATTTATTGGCCAAAAACTCGGGCTCTACAAGGCGCTCGCGGATTCGGACGGAATGACTCCGTCGGAGCTTGCCGCTAAAACCGGCACTACCGAACGCTACGTCAAGGAATGGCTGATCAACCAGGCCTGCGGCGATTATGTGCAATACGATCCGGCGAGCGGAAAATTTTCAATGCTTCCAGAACAGGCCGTCGCTCTAACCGATGAGAACAGCCCGTTTTATGTCGGCGGGGGATTTCATGTGGTCAAGGCTATGCTAAATGCCCAAGCGAAAATTCAGGACGCATTCAAAAATGGCGGTGGAATGTTATGGGGCGATCACGACCCGGACCTGTTTGTCGGTACCGAAAAGTTTTTCCGACCGGGCTACACAGCTCATCTGGTGGGATCTTGGATACCGGCATTGAACGGCGTCGACGAGAAATTAAAGGCCGGCGGCAAGGTTGCCGATGTCGGATGCGGGCACGGTGCCTCGACCATAATTATGGCCGAGGCATACCCGAATTCAAGGTTTTTCGGATTCGATAATCATGAACCATCCATCGCGACAGCTAAAAAGAAGGCCGAGGACGCCGGTCTGGCTGACCGTGTTCAATTTAGTGTTGCTTCGGCTGACGATTTCTCGACCGATGGGTTTGACCTGATCTGCTTTTTTGATTGCCTGCACGATATGGGCGACCCGCACGCTGCAATGAAGCATGCCTGCGAAACGCTTGCTGAAAACGGCAGTTGTATGATCGTCGAGCCGATGGCGGGCAACACGATCGAGGAAAATTTTAATATTATCGGGCGGACGTTTTCCGGAGCTTCAACGCTCTGCTGTACGGCAAATTCGCTGGCACTTGGCGGACCGGCTTTGGGCGCGGTCGCGACCGAAGACGCGATAAAGGACGTAGCGTTGTCAGGTGGCTTTAAGGAATTTCAGCGCGCGACCGAAACGCCGTTTAACCGAATATTCGAAGCACGCAGATAGTATTGAAGCACAAGGGATGTAGTATTGCGACTTTGTTCCCACTAGTTGTCATCTTGACGAAATGGAGGCTAAAAATGTTGATACGGAAAAGCATTTCACTGTTTATTTCTATCACTGTTGCAGCAGTTGCTATCTCTGGTGCATTAACAACCGACGCGAGTGACGGCGAAAACCGAATTCGTCCGATCGTCTCGCCGACCCCCGCGTCAGGCAAACCGCCATATTCGTCGTATAAAGGCATCGCGATCGGAGCCAAGGCAGACGACGTTAAAGCAAAGCTCGGAACCCCAAAGGAAGCATCGGACGTTCAGGATTTTTATGTATTTTCGGATCACGAATCCGCCCAGATATACTACGACGCCACCAAAACGGTCACGGCCATCAGCGTCACCTATGTTGGCAAATTGGACAGAGCTCCGACCGCGATGGAGGTCTTTGGCGAGAATGCCGAAACCAAACCGGACGGCGGGATCACAAAAATGGTTCGGTACCCAAAGGCCGGCTATTGGATCTCATACATAAAAACAGGTGGCGACGATCCGCTCATCATGGTGGCGATGCAAAAAATGTAGCCATCAGACAACGGTTTTTGGCATCGCCCCTCGCCCGGGCCTCTCTCCCAAATATTGTCCTGTCTATTTGTCTGTTAAACTTAGATTTAATAGAATTCTGAACAACGTTCCTTTCGGACGCAGACCAATTTTTTCTACAATACAAAAATGATCAAGATCGGTATTCCAAAAGAAATACATCCGGGCGAAAAACGTGTTGCGGCCACCCCGCAATCGATTCTGAAACTCAAAAAACTGGGTTTTGATATATTCGTCGAATCAAATGCAGGCCACGGGATCAACGCATCGAACGCCGAATATCGCGAGGCCGGTGCGACCGTCATCGACGACACCAAAGAGCTCTGGGCAGCCGCAGACCTGATCCTAAAGGTTCGCCCACCTGAGGAAAACAAAGAACTTGGCCGCCACGAGGCCGATTTGTTGAATGAAGGTGCGACACTGATCGGCTTTATTTGGCCGGCCCAGAATCGCGAACTTTTGGATCGACTTTCAAAAAGAAAAGCTACGGTTTTTGGAATGGATTGCGTCCCGCGAATCACGCGAGCGCAAAAGATGGACACGCTCTCGGCAATGGCGAATATTGCCGGGTATCGGTCTATCATCGAGGCCGCGAATAATTTTCCACGCTTTTTTGGCGGACAGATCACCGCCGCCGGCCGTATCGATCCGGCCAAGGTTCTGGTGATCGGGGCTGGCGTCGCGGGGCTTTCCGCGATTGGTGCCGCCCGTTCTCTCGGAGCTATCGTCAAGGCGTTTGACCCGCGTTCGGCGACAAAAGAACAGGTCGCCAGCATGGGCGCGGACTTTCTGGAAATAAATATCAAAGAAGAAGGCGAGGGCAAAGGCGGTTATGCCAAATCGATGTCCGATGCATTTCTCGAAGCCGAAATGGCGCTGTTTGCCGCACAGGCAATGCAGGTCGATATAATCATCACGACCGCTTTGATCCCTGGCAAACCCGCTCCAAAGTTGATTACAAAAGGCATGGTCGAATCGATGAAACCGGGTTCGGTGATCGTCGACCTCGCCGCCGAACAGGGTGGCAATTGTTCGCTAACCGAACCGGGCGAAGTTGTTCGACATAAAGGTGTTTCGATCATCGGCTATACCGATCTGCCGTCCCGAATGGCGAGCATGGCCAGTCAGTTGTACGGCTCGACTATCGTTGCTTTGATCGAAGAACTCGTCGGAGAGCGGACACTCTTGTCCGCTCGTGAGCCATCCTCGCAGCTAGCTACACACTCGCCGGACGAACCGGCGATTGCGGACAAGAGTGTCCACGCTCCGTCGATCAACATCAACCTCGACGACGAGGTAATCCGCGGTGCGATCGTTCTCCACCAAGGCAAATTGATGTATCCGCCGCCGGTTCAGCCCGAGGCCTCGGCACCGCCCGAGCCCGGCGTGCCGTCAAAAAGCTCGGCGAGCGTGGCAGTTTCGAAAGTAAAACCCAACGGCCACGACGAAGGAAAAGGCATCAGCCCGCTATTACTGGCCGTCGTCGGTGCGGTTTTACTTGCAATTGGAATAGTCGTCCCATCCGAAGCCAAATCGGCGGGCGGCGATACGCTCAGCCATTTGACCGTTTTCATCCTTGCGTGTTTTGTAGGATTTCAGGTCGTCTGGAGCGTCAAACCGGCCCTGCACACACCGCTTATGAGCGTGACAAACGCCATCAGCGGCATCATCCTCGTCGGCGGAATGGTGCAAATTATTGGCACCGACCTCAACGTAACAACGATCCTCGGTGCCATCGCCGTCCTCATCGCCGCGATCAACATCGCCGGTGGATTTTTGGTAACGAACAGGATGTTGGCGATGTTTAGGAAATAAGATTTCGATGTTGAGTCGATACGAGCATTACGGATGGCTTTCCTTATCGATCCTGGGGATCACCGGTTAAAGGGGTTTTAGAAGAATCAATGGAGCAGCTACTTGTCGGTTATAAGATCAGTTATGAGATTGCAGCTTGATGATCCTCGTTCTTGTGGCTTCCCGCGTTTCGCGGTCACAGCCCCGTCGTTTACGGCGGGGTGAGGTTGGAGATGAATTTGTCAGCCCGTTTTAACGGGCTTAGGGTCAACCGGATTTAGCCACCCATGACAGTGATCCTGATGGCTAAAGCCGCACGCCGGGTAAGGACGTTAAAACGCCCTAGGGATGATTGATAACAATCCCCGCCGTAAACGGCAGGGCTACGACCCGCGAAACACGGGTAGGCCCGTGAACGAGCCAGATAGGAATTTGGGGATTCGGATCGGTTTTGGCTTCCCGCGTTTCGCGGTCACAGCCCCGTCGTTTACGGCGGGGTGAGGTTGGAGATGAATTTATCAGCCCGTTTCAGCGGGCTTACAGTTAACCGGCTTTAGCCACAGAGACGAAATGGCACGGCGTTCTTATTCAGAGATCAATCTACATATCACTTGGCATACCAAGGACAATTTACCAATGATCAACGAACACATCGAACCAGCGATGTTCAAATTTCTGAGGAACAAGGTCATTAAAACTGAAGGTGCATTTTTTCACGCGATTGGCGGTATTGAAAACCATGTTCACATTGCAGTTGCGGTCAGGCCGACCGTGGATATTGATAAATGGATCGGTCAACTTAAAGGTGCAAGTTCGCACGAATTTGGAAAGGCCTTGCAATGGCAAGCAGGTTTTGGAGTAGTTAGCTTTGGTACGCGTGACTTGCCTTGGGTTGTCGCCTACGTCGAGAACCAGAAAGAACGGCATAAACGCGGAGATATTTCGGCCCGGCTTGAGCGAATTGAAGATGCTGATGGCTAAAGCCGCATTCGTTAAGGACGGTAAACCGCCCTGTTTAGTATATTTACAAAGGTGACCCCGCCGTAAACGGCAGGGCTATGACCGCGAAACGCGGCTAAAAAACAATTAATGCAACAAAGCTTAATCACCATCGCATACATCGCCGCGAGCGCGTTGTTTATTTTGAGTCTTGGCGGGTTGTCGCGGCAGGAAACTGCTCGTCGCGGGAACTTGTACGGAATTTTGGGAATGCTGATCGCTCTCATCGCGACCGCTGCGGGCATGAATCTCGGCGGGCTGCCGGTATTGGCGGCGGCTTTGATTCCGGGTCTCGTTATCGGTGCGGTTTTAGCCGCACGTGTCCAGATGACGTCGATGCCGCAGCTTGTAGCTATGCTTCACAGCTTTGTCGGCATGGCGGCGGTTTTGGTTGGGATCGCGACCTATCTGGGGCCGCAACACCCGATGTCCTCCGGTGAACATAGCCTGCATCTTTTCGAAATATTTCTCGGAGTTTGCATCGGTTCGGTCACGTTTACAGGATCGGTCGTCGCGTTCCTCAAACTGCAAGGCACTGTCGGCGGCAAGCCTTTGATGATCCCCGGGCGGCACATGATCAATATCATAATGCTGCTCGTAACCATCGGTCTTGGTATCGCATTTTTTATATCGCCTGACACCAGTACGGGACAATGGCCGCTGTTGCTCGCGACCGTCTTGACCGGAATTCTCGGCGTTCATTTTGTAATGGCGATCGGCGGAGCTGATATGCCGGTCGTTGTGTCGATGCTCAACAGCTATTCGGGCTGGGCGGCCGCAGCCGCAGGATTTATGCTCGGCAACGACTTGCTGATCATCACTGGAGCACTCGTCGGTTCAAGCGGCGCGATCCTCAGCTATATCATGTGCCAGGGCATGAACCGTTCGTTTGTCAGCGTCATGCTTGGTGGTTTTGGTACCGAGGGCGGCACTACGACTAGCTCTGAAGCAGGCCCCGCAGGCGAGGTTCATGCGATCGAGGCACCCGCTGCGGCCGAGATGCTGCAGCAGGCCCGCAAGATCATAATTATTCCTGGATACGGACTGGCCGTTGCACAGGCACAGCATTCGCTGGCCGAGGTCGTGCGGCAATTAAAAGAAAAAGGCGTCGAAGTGAAATTTGCCATCCATCCGGTCGCCGGCCGCCTGCCCGGTCATATGAACGTCCTGCTGGCTGAGGCGAATATTCCATACGACATCGTTTTCGAAATGGACGAGATCAACAACGAATTCAAAGACACCGACGTCGCCTGGGTGATCGGTGCCAACGACATCGTCAACCCGTCGGCCATGGACGACCCCGGCTCACCGATCGCCGGCATGCCGGTCCTCCACGTCTGGGAATCGCGCGACGTCATCGTCATGAAACGCGGCATGGCCAGCGGCTACGCCGG
>JBGTCS010000151.1:0-12803 GCA_041748715.1 Pyrinomonadaceae bacterium
CAGCCAGAACCTCCCTCTGGCGAAGAGAAAAACGGATTTCTCGCTCTCGCCGAATTCGACAAGTTTGAGAATTTAGGCAATGGCGACGGAAAGATAACCATTCAGGATGCAATTTTCGGAAGTTTGCTTTTGTGGCAGGACGCGAACCATAACGGAATCTCCGAATCATCCGAGTTAAAAACGCTTACCCAGTTAGGTTTGGCCGAGATCGACTTGAAGTACAAGGAGTCAAAGCGGACGGATGAGTACGGTAATCAGTTCCGATACCGTGCAAAAGTCAAAGACGTCCACGGCTCAAAAGTCGGTCGTTGGGCTTGGGATGTCTTTCTTGTAACACAACCGTAAAGAAACGTACCTCGATGAGATTTTGCATCCTTATTATTCTTGCCATATGCGTGATGTCAGTTGCTCCGTTCGCGGTTCCGGCGCAAAAGATAGTAAAGGAATCTATTCGATCGCAGGAGGAAGATCGGGTTTACTACCTGTTTGTTCCGGGGAAGATCAGCCCCGCGACGCCTGCTCCTCTGATCGTCATGCTGCATGGACCGGGGCGAAACGGTCTTTCGCTTGTCGAGAAATGGCGGGAGATAGCGAAAAAAAAAGGCATTGTCATTGGGGGTCCCGATGCGCTGAATTCGCAGGGTTCGAATATTCCGCAAGATGTGCCCGATTTTCTTCATGAACTCGTTGACGCCCTTAAAGATAAGTATCCGATAAACACGCGCAGAATTTATCTTTTCGGACACTCGGCCGGGGCCGGACAGGCTCTTTATCTTTCGTTGCTAGAGTCTGAGTATTTTGCAGCGACGGCTGGTCATGCGGGTGCAATGCGCGCTGAGGACGGGAACTTCCTTGAACAAGCGCGGCGCAAAATTCCGATTGCCATTTTTGTCGGGACGAATGATCACTTGTTTCCGTTACCCGTCGTTCGGGCGACTCGTGATGCATTGAACGCAGCTGGTTTTAATACACAACTTACGGAAATAAAAGGCCACACTCACTTGTATTACGACCGCGCCCAGGACATCAACCGGAGAGCCTGGGAATTTCTAAAAGTGCATGAGCTTAGCGGCGAGCCGAAATTCGAGCAATATCAATGGGGAAAATGACTTTCAGTGGCCGAGTCTAATTTTGAGCATAAAAAGAGGGCCCGCTAAAGGCCCCGTCCTTTCTGCATATAGGCAAAATCTATTTCTTGACGATCGCAGCCAGATCGGTCGGTTCGGGCGGCAGGAAATGGCGGGGGTTGATCGATTTGTCGTTTAACCGCAATTCGTAATGAAGGTGCGGGCCGGTTGAGCGGCCGGTCGATCCGATATAACCGATGAGCTGTCCGCGGGTGACGGTGTCGCCCACCGAGGCTTCGATCTTGGACATGTGGCCGTAACGCGTGGTGAGGCCGCTTCCATGATCGATCTCGACCATATTGCCGTAGCCGCCATTGTAAGCCGCTTTGACGACCGTGCCGTTTGCCGTGGCAACGACTATATCGCCGCGTTCGCCGTCGATATCCATACCGGCGTGAAACTCGTACGAGCGTCCGCCAAACGGATTGCGGCGAAATCCAAACTCGTTATTGATCTTGCCAAGATGCGCCCAAATTATCGGAAGGTAAACCGGATTTGTCTCTGCCCGGATAGCGGCAAGCTGATCTTCGATCTCTGTGTTTTCACCGTCAACCTCGTCCCCATCCTCGGGGCCGCCGCTATTTATCGCCAATTCCGAAGAGGCGGAAGGACGCGAATAATCTAAAGTTTTAACGGGTTTGGTTGTTTCGGCTGCGAGTTGGGTAAGTGGGGCAGGTTTTGTGATTGTTTCGGCAAATACTGTGTTTTTAATAATTCCGCTGATGCCGACCGCGAGTGTTGTAATACCCAATATTAAAAAAATTCCAACAAATCCAATATGTAGATAGCTTTTAGAAACAGCTATTCGTTTAATAAATATTTTTGATTTTGTTTTATGCGCTAATAGAAAAGTATAAGACTTATCGTTTTTTTGCATTATGCTTTAAAGCTCCTTTCAATGATTTCGTACCGACAATCCAACGTTTCGGCACACGGAATCACGCAAGAATAGCCGCGAGCGACTAACGCGAAACCTAAGAAACAATAGTTGGTCTGACCTCAGACGAACTATTGCTGTCGTGGGTGATGAATATCAAATTTTCCTTGAAAAAAAATAAACAGGAATAGATATAAAATCATAAGCCGCCGAAAAAGGCAAACGCCCATTGCTAACCTTTTCGACGGCTTTTAGGAACTATAACAAAATATCTAGGGTCAATCAACTCGGCGGTTGGTCTGCCACGCCCGATAAACCATCATGGCGACCACGGCAAAAACCGCCAGAAATACTAATACGACAATGATCTTGACCGCCAAAGAAATAAATCCGACAAACGTGATGAGAGCCTTGAGCAAAGCAATGACCAACGCGATAATGACCAGAACACTGCCTCCGACCGATGCTGCTTTAAGCATAATTCAAACTCCTTGCTTATCTAAACGTCTTTCCAACTGCCGCTTCGCGAGCGGTCGGCGAAGTCCGTCGCCGTTTTATAACTTGCATCAGTATAGCGCGGATCTGTCAACGCAAAACTCGCGGACGGTTCCCTGGACGACCATCCGGGCGATGTGCTCTTCGGTTTAAATATGTAGCCGCGCAGAACGTAAATCCCAAGTCCGATGAGCATCATCGGCACAACCGCACGTATAAGGCCACGCACAGGGAAGACCGATTGAAGCAAAAATGCCGCGCCGAGAGCGCTGAGAATAATCCCCCAGAGTTTAGGGTTGCCCGAGAACCGTTTGACTAAAATGTCGTCCGCTGTGTCCGGTGTTAATCCGGCCCGTATCATCTGGGCCGTTCGCCATGCATCAAGTGCAGAGAAACCCCACATCCCCAAAAATCCGAGAACAAAAAGGGCGGTTCCCGTGAGGAGCGCCATCTGAAACAGGCCGATGAATACTCCAAAATAAACCAGGGCTTTGACGGTCTGTCCGTTATACGCGGCTCCTAGCCCGGGACAGACCATTGATAAAATGGCCGCTATTACCGGAGATGTGCGCTTTTTAACGAATGGAACGTGGTTCGTCTGATTTTGCTGACGCAAAAGATCGACGCCTAACACAATGCAATCCTGACAATACGGAAATCCTTTGATCCTGTGATCACAGGCGGGGCAGAGCGGCCGGCCGCACCCGTTGCAGCTTACAACTGCCGCATTCTGGCTGTGATACGCACAATTCATTATTTATTATCCTCGTTATCCACAAAGGTTGTGCCGGTTACCGGGTCCAATTTCGGAGCTTGATCCAATTCGGCGGGTTTGCCATTCCAGGCATCGGCCCCTTGTTGATAGGTTTGTTTTGCCAGCACAACTCCTTCTTGATAAACGCCGACAAGTGAACCATCGGCTGAAACAGTCTGGCTAAACATTAAAAATGCGAACAATATTGTCACCGCTACCGGAGCAAACTGAGGCAGAGGAATCGGGATGCTTAGTCCTTTCCACCATTCGCCGATCTTTGTCGTCCACGAATCTTCAACCGTCGCCGTTTCAGCCGAGCCTATCGTAGATTCAATAATTCGGTCATGCAACCCGGAGGGGACCGCGAGCTCTTCCATTTTATAGGTGTAACAAGCCGCGATGGAGCGGACGACCATGCCGGGTAAATCTTCGCAAGCAGTACACATTGCCGCGTGTCGCTCCCAGCGGTGGAACGAAGCTGCGGTCAAAAATCCGTCGAGATAGTCTGTCAGATGGCCCTCAAAATCCTCGCAATCCATTGCCGTTTCGGGCATCGTCATGGAAAGCACACGAGCTTCGAGCCGTGTCATCGGAGTTGTTGGTACAGCGATCGTGCGGCAAACTTCGAGGGACTCCTTAACGTCATTTAAAAGACCGTGGCAGAGCGGACAGCTCAGAGCATGGGCCGCCACCGATTTATATGCCACGCCGTCCAGCGTTTTGTCGAGGTAGTCAGTCAACAGTTCTTCGAACGTCGAACAACTTATTATGTTTTCCTGCTCCTTAATCATAACTTCTAACCCCTTGTACGCCCGTTAGTTTATTCGAGCCTTAAAATCCTGACAGTATTCCACCGATCAATTCGCCGATTATGCAGCCTACTAGTTCGCCTATGGTGTTGGCAATGGAATCCAAGAATATTATGCGATATTCCATACTAGATCGTGACAACCCGCATACGTCTCAAAATCTTGGCCAATTCGATTCGCCCGCGGTTTATCCGCGATTTCACGGTGCCCTCGGGTATTTTCAAAACATCTACTATCTCCTGATACGCTAGTTCCTCAATATCTCTGAGTATCACGCACGTCCTGAGATCGTCAGGCAATTTGTCAATACCCTCCTGAACCTGGCTCGCCAACTCCTTGCGTTCCATCTCGCGATGAGCCGATGTTCCGGCTGCCCGCAGGTGATACGAGTGGTCGTCAACGGCGTCGGCCATCGTGTTTTGCGGGTTACGCTGGCGATGGCGATAATCGTCAATTATCAAATTTCGTGCGAGCCGTAAGAGCCAGTTCGCCAGATCGCCCTGAGTCGGATCATATTGTCCCAAGGATCGATAAACTCTGATAAATACATCCTGGGTCAGGTCTTCGGCGGCGTCGACGCTCGAAGTGAATCGGTATGCAAGATTAAATATTCGTCGCGAAAATGCGGAGACAATTTCCTCCCATGCCGAGCCGTCTCCTGCCCGAGCACGCCTCACTAATTCCGCTCCATCTATTTCGGTCACAGCCTTCAGTGCTTCCAACGCGTTGTCTCCCGAAACTAATCCCGCTCTAGTCAAACATCAACCGATGAGCTCTTTTACCTTCCATCCAGCTTTTGTTACGAATGCCAAAATTCAAAAGTTCCATCAAAAAGATAACAGAACTAAATCTAGGTGCATAGTTCTAGAGCCGATGTTCACTCAGTCAAAATAAGTTACGCCCGGTCTTACCCAACTCAAGGCTAAATACGCCGGAGGAAAAACGGGTGCTAACAAATCGATTCGTGCATTCGTGGCCACCTTTTTAGCTCATTGAGCCACGAACGCACTAATAGATCGAGGAATGCTGGGCAAATGTCGTTTTTTTAAGTGTGAATGTCTAATTTGTCTTTAATTGGGGAAGTCCGGTATTGGTAAATTTTTCCGCCATCTCTAATTCTTATTGGTCATCACGCTTTGTTTTGGCGATGACTACGAATGGATTGCGCGGCGAACAGCAAACCGTGTCGAGAGCCACTCGGTCCCTTCGCATTTCAGTATCTTTTTCAAAGGTTTGGAGAAGCACAGTAAACATTTCCAAAAGGTGGGAATCCTTTGGCGGTGTCAGGCTGTAATGCGACCACTTGCCGTCACGACGGGCTGAAACCAGTCCGGCTCTTTTTAGGTACGAAAGATGGCGCGATATTTTAGGGTTGTTTGTGTCAAGGGTTTCGGCAAAAAAGCAGACGCACACTTCGCCGTCGCGCATTAAATTGATCAGTCTCAATCGGGTGCGATCCGCCAGGGCGGCGAAAAATTTATCCAGTTTGATCTTGTCGGACTTTGCCATAAGCCAGAAAATTATATCACATTACAATTATGGCTTGACATAATCGTGTAACGTCTCTAGTCTGGGAATACAATTATGTATAGGCATAATTGAATTCTGTGAAAAGGAGAAAAGTTATGACAACCATAAATACCTTAAAAGCTCATTTGGCAATAAATGTGAAAAACGTCGATGCGAGCATCGATTTTTACAAAAAGATGTTAGGGATCGATCCGAGCAAAGTTCGAATTGGTTATGCAAAATTCGACATCCAGAATCCGCCGCTGAATTTGACGCTTAACCAAAATGCGTTTTCGGGCCAGGGGGCACTTTCCCATCTAGGCATTCAAGTGGGGAGCTCCGAGGATGTTGCGGCAATGCGCGATCTCTGGACAAAACGCGGACTGACACCTCGCGAAGAGATGCAGACCTCGTGCTGCTACGCTCTACAGGACAAAGCTTGGGTGAATGATCCGGACGGCAACGAATGGGAAGTTTTTACTGTGCTCAAGGACAATCTTGGCGAGGAAGAGGTCATGGCAGAAGGTTCGACGTGTTGCTCAACCCCACCGGCCGAGGCCGCGACAGAACGGCAGAAAGTTAAGGCGTCGTGTTGCGGTTGATCATGAGGTTCACCGATATGGAAATAAACTATCTGGGCACCAAATCCGTCAGGGAAGCGTGCTACATTCGAACCGTCTGTAAGGAAAGGGCCGATTGCGTATATTTCCGGTCTCTGTTTGAACGTGAATGGGAATACTTCGTGATCCGGCCCGATCCGAAAACTGGAAAACCAATAGGCGAGACACTTTGTTGCGACGCGGCCCCGGCCGTCATTAATAATGAGACTAGATATCAAGCGGCGGCTTGCTGCTGAATTTTTTGGAACAGCGATGCTGCTTGCGGGTGTGGTCGGGTCGGGGATTATGGCCGAACGCCTCGCAGGCGGCAATGTTGCTGTCGCTCTGTTGGCGAACACGATCGCGACGGGAGCGATACTGTTTGCCCTGATCCTGTCGCTTGCGGACATTTCGGGCGCCCATATTAATCCGGCAGTGACGCTGACAGAATTGATGCGGCGTAAAATTTCGATTCGAGATGCGTTGAATTATATAGCCGTTCAGTTCGCCGGTGCGATAACCGGCGTTGCAGCGGCCAATGCGATGTTCGAATTACCCCTTGTTTTCGCGTCTCAAAAAGTTCGCGACGGATCGGCTCAATGGTTGAGCGAATTCATAGCCACGTTCGGCCTGATATTTGTGATCGCGGCGACATCGCGAATAACCTCCAAGTTCGCTGTTCCGGCTGCGGTTGCGGCCTACATTTCTGCCGCTTATTGGTTTACGGCTTCGACGTCGTTTGCAAATCCGGCTGTAACATTGGCCCGCTCTATGAGCGATAGTTTTGCCGGTATCCGACCCATTGATGTGCCGATTTTTATTTTAGTTCAGATCATTGGAGCAATTACGGCTTCGTATTTTGCACAATGGCTTTTTGCAGAGCGGAGCGAAAAACCTGATGAGTGAAAAGAAAAAAGTATTGATTTTGTGCACGGGCAATTCCGCCCGAAGCCAGATGGCCGAGGGTCTGCTTCGCCATCTTGGCGGTGACGAATTTGAAGTAGAAAGCGCTGGCACGCGGGCAACATTTGTGAGGCCGCAGGCGATAGCTGTAATGGACGAGATCGGGATCGATATTTCCGGTCACCGGTCAAAATATCTCGGGGAATTCTTCGATCGGCCCTTCGATCATGTGATCACGGTTTGCGACAACGCGGCCGAGAATTGTCCTGTATTCCCTGGGACGGCACGACGATCGCACTGGAGCTTTGATGACCCGGCCGCTGCCGAAGGAGCGGATGAGGATATTTTGAATGTCTATCGCCGCGTGAGGGACGAGATCCGGACAAAGCTGACGAAATTCGTTGAGAACCATCGATAGTTCAAATTCAATTTTCCACATCGCCACGATCGCTGCCACCAAAATAACACGTCCGATTTATGATTTCGGTCCAAATGCGGTATCTTTTGTCTTTATTGCATCTCGGACGTGACGGTTTGAAATGCGAGAAATTTCTACTCCGGACAGAGATCAATTTAAGGACCGGTTTTTACGATCGGGAACGAGCAGTTTGCGAAAATACATAAAATTTATTCTCCTTTTGTTGTTTACGGTTTTCATTTTCTGGTTTTTTGGCCGGAACTTGGACTGGCAGATGGTGACCGCAAGCCTTAGGCGTGCGGATCCCTGGTATCTGACCGCATCGGTTTTGATCATCTGTGTCGGTTATTTGCTGCGAGCGATCCGCTGGAAGGTTTTGCTTGAGCCGATCACCGAAACCAGTTTGAAGGAACTGTTTGCTACGACAACGGTCGGATTTGCGGCGATATTTTTGATCGGCCGGATGGGCGAGATAGTGCGGCCGATGTGGCTTCCGATGCGAGACCGGCGGGTACGCCCGTCGGCGGCGTTGGTAACGTTACTCTTAGAACGAGTCTTTGACCTCGCCGCATTGGCGTGTTTTTTCTCCGTGAACCTGTTGTGGTATAAACCGCAGCCGGGACGCGAGACCGAGTTTGAATTCATCGAGTGGTTCGGCGTTCTGATGCTTGTCGGTGTAATATTCGGGTTTATTTCGCTTGTTATCTTTCAACGCGTTTCGTCGCGGGTTATCAATTGGGCCGAAGGTTTTTTGGATCGCGATTGGATACCCGCCAAGCTTCAGTCGATATTTATTAGTATTCTGAAGCAGCTTGCCTCGGCGTTGGCCATTTTACGCGACTGGCGAGAGACGTTTTGGGTTTCATTCTGGACCTGTATGCTTTGGCTTTCGATCGCCCTGCCGACGTGGTTTGTCTTACTGGCGTTTGGATTGCCCATCACATTCAGCGACTCACTGTTTATTATGGGATTTGCGGCTGTCGGTTCCGTGGTTCCGACGCCCGGAGGAGCTGCCGGAGCCTTTCATACGGCCACAGCGGCCAGCCTTTTGTTTCTTAAAAGCGACGTTAATTATGAGGATGCGGCGGCCGTTTCGATCGCGATGCATCTGGTCTACTTCGCACCCGCGGTGTTTTTCGGTTTATATTATTTTATTCACGGTGATATAAGTATAGAGCGATTTAAAAGCCTCCTTTCACGTGAAAACGCCGAGAAAGAGATCTCGTCGGATTCACCCGATTTTGCGTAGTTCGTCAAACTCGATCGGATGTTTCATGAACGGACGAACAAAGTTTGTTGAAAATATTGTATGCGCTGTCCATTTTGCTCACATATCGAAGATAAGGTTGTTGATTCGCGCGAATCGAAAGACGGCGACTCGATCCGCCGTCGTCGCGAATGTCTCGGCTGCGGACGCCGTTTTACTTCGTACGAGCGCATTGACGAGATCCCGTATATGGTCGTCAAAAAAGACGGCAAACGTGAAAGTTGGGATCGAAACAAGGTTCTCGCCGGGCTGTTTCGCGCGTCCGAAAAGCGTCCGATTTCGACCGGCCAGCTCGAAGAGATCGTTGACGAAGTCGAAAAAAATGTGCAGGATTCGCTCGACAGGGAACTGGCGACTGTCGAGATCGGCAAGATCATCATGCGGCGTTTGAAGATCCTTGATAAGGTCGCTTACGTTCGATTCGCCTCGGTTTATCTCGAATTTGCCGACGTTTCGGAATTTATGACCGAGCTAAAAGTCCTGATCGGCTCACGGGCCACCACTTCTACAGCGAAAGCGAAAAAGAAGAAAACGAAATGAACCACGGATGAACTCAAACTCATATAAGCGAAGATAAGAATTTGGCCTAAATTGTGGCCGATCTTATTTCTTATCTGTGTTGATCTGTGTTGATCTGTGGTTAAAAATTGTCTTCCTCTGCACGTCGGCTGCACGTCGGCGACTCTGCTGTGAAATCCCGCCGTTGCCCTTTCCTTTTAATTTCCCTAACATAGAACCTTATGGTTGATATCGAAGAATTTCCGGCCGATCTGGCCGATTCCGATGCAATTGAGCCGATGATGCAGATCCCGGCGGAGCTGCCGGTCCTCCCTTTGCGAGACATTGTTATTTATCCGTTTATGATCGTGCCGCTTTTTGTTTCGCGCGACCGATCTATTCGGGCGGTCGAACAGGCGCTGAGCCAGGATCGAATGATCCTGCTCGTCTCACAAAAGGATGTCAATAAAGAAGAGCCCGAACAGGAAGACCTGTATGCCGTTGGAACAGTCGCGATCATCATGCGAATGCTCAAATTACCCGATGGACGCATTCGAATTTTGATTCAGGGACTCTCGCGCTGTCGCGTCGATTCCGTCAATGGAGTCGGAGACCATGTCAGAGCGAGCGTAACGCCGATCGTCGAACCTTTGGCTCCGGAGAATTCGCTTGAGGTCGAGGCTTTGGTCCGCAATGTACGCGGTTCAGTCGATCGCGCGGCTTCGCTCGGAAAGAACATTTCGCCCGAGGTTTTAGCAATAATCGCAAATCTTGACGATGCCGGACGCTTGGCCGATCTGGCCGCATCCAATCTGGAATTAAAGGTCGAAGACGCTCAAAGCGTGTTGGATGTCGAAGATCCGACTCCGCGGCTTCGTCGTGTGAACGATCTGTTAAGCAAGGAAATCGATGTGCTGACGGTTCAGCAGGAGATCAACACTCAGGCACGAGCAGATATCGACCGCTCGCAGCGAGAATATTTTCTCCGACAGCAGCTAAAGGCGATCCAATCCGAGCTGGGCGAGGGAAATGAACTCTACGAGGAGATCGAGCTTTATCGCGACAAGATATTTAAGGCGAAAATGCCGGAAAATGCTGAGGAAGAAGCTCTCCGCCAGCTCAAAAAACTCGAGCGGATGCATCCCGACACGGCCGAAACGGCAACCTTGCGGAATTGGCTCGACATCATGACCGATCTGCCATGGGCCAAGACATCACGGGACAACCTTAATCTTAAAAAAGCCGAGAAGATCCTCGACGACGATCATTACGGTTTGGAACGCGTTAAGGAGCGGATCGTCGAATCGCTGGCTGTTCGTAAACTACGCGAGAAGCCTAAAGGGTCAATCCTCTGTCTCGTCGGACCTCCCGGCGTCGGTAAAACTTCACTCGGACGCTCGGTCGCTCGGGCCCTGAAACGCAAATTCGTCCGGCTCTCGCTTGGCGGCCTGCATGACGAAGCTGAGATTCGGGGCCACCGAAGAACGTATGTCGGAGCTATGCCCGGTCGGATCATCCAGGCCATTCAGCAGGCCGAGACCAATAATCCACTCATAATGCTCGATGAGATCGACAAGGTCGGGGCGGATTTTCGGGGCGATCCGTCAAGTGCTTTGCTCGAAGTTCTCGATCCGGAACAGAATGCCAGCTTTCGTGACAATTATCTTGGCATCACATTTGACCTGTCAAACGTAATGTTTATGACGACGGCGAATGTCCTGGACACGGTTCAGCCGGCACTCCGTGATCGCATGGAGATAATTTCGCTTTCGGGATATACCGAGGAAGAAAAATTTGAAATTGCTAAACGCCACTTGATCCCAAAACAGATCGAAGAAAACGGGCTCCACAAAGACGACGTAAAATTTGACCGCAAAGCGATCACAAAGATCGTCTCGGAATACACGCAGGAAGCCGGGCTTCGACAGTTAGAGCGCGAGATCGGCAAGGTTTGCCGAAAGGTCGCCCGCAATAAGGCCGAGGTTGAGGATAGTTTTGTGCGGATAAAGATAACGGCCGAAAATCTAAAAGACTTTTTGCGCGTGTCGCGTATTTTTAACGAAGGGGCACTAAAAAAAGACGAGATCGGAACTGTTACCGGACTCGCATGGACGGCGGTTGGCGGCGATATTCTGTTTATCGAAGCGTTGAAAACAAAAGGCAAAGGGAAACTGCTTTTGACTGGCCAGTTAGGCGACGTGATGCAGGAATCGGCTCAAGCCGCTTTTTCATACGCAAAGGCCCGCTCCCGGGATCTCGGTATCGACGAGACTGTTCTCGATAACTTTGACATTCACATCCACCTGCCCGAGGGAGCGATCCCGAAAGACGGCCCGAGCGCCGGTATTACGATGGCGACGGCCCTTGTGTCCGTGTTGTCGCAGCGGCCGGTCCGCAAAGATGTGGCGATGACCGGTGAGATCACATTGCGCGGCAACGTCCTGCCGGTGGGCGGCGTCAAAGAAAAACTGCTGGCCGCACGTCGGGCAAAGATCAAAACAGTTATACTGCCGGCTCCCAATGAAAGGGATCTCGAAGATCTTCCGCAGGAAATCAGAGACGATTTGACATTTATATTTGTCGAGAATGTCAGACAGGTTTTTGACATCGCCCTTCGCCCGAGTGTTCTGGAAGCTGAAAAGCCAAAATCCAAGGCGACGAAGGTTTAAAGGGGGAAACAAAAAATCGCGGGTAAATCCCAAATGTCGTTATAATATGAGGGCTTGCGTGGTTTTTTGACCAGTGTTATGATTGCGGGGTTAGTGTTCTGCGATCAGAGCATGTTTTTATTAACGGAACTATTGGTCAATCCCGGCGTTAGACCTTATGCCGGACGCTCCCAAGCGTGAAAGTTTTTTAAGAATATTTAATGAAAGCAAATATATATAAATCCCTTAGTTTTACAGCATTTTTAGTTTTAATATTTACCTCGTTCTCGGGCGCCCAGGTTACGAGTTCGCGTTCGACTAATGAAACCAGAACTCCGGATGTCGTCCGTGCTCAAGAGGCGGTCAACGAAGTTTTAGTGAGATCCGGCATGTCTTTTAAGGAAGGCTTGCTGGCTTATGTCGATGATAACCGTCCGACGGCTGGTGAGAAATTTAATAAATCGGTTGAGGTTTTTCTCTATTCGACATTAAACCTTCAGCGGGACAGCAAATTGCAGAGCTGCTACAACCAGTTGATCGAGACTGTTTATCGGATCGAATTTCCGGATGAGAGCCAGTTGCCGCAGATCAAAAATTTATCGCTCACATGTGGATGGAATATTGAGCCTACCCTATCGGATCATGTTTCGAAAATTACCCGCGATTCGACCAGAAAGCAGATCGGCCCACCATCGCCCGGTACGGTCGCCGGTACCGGTGAATCCCTCGCTTCTAAATTAATAGCAAAAGTTGGATTTAACGATCAGGAATTTGAACCGTCGCCGCTTGACGAGCTATCGAAGCTCGAACTTACGGCAGATGAACTTCAGGTGGACTCGAACCCAATCGCACAACAGCAGTATCAGTACATTCAAACGGCAGTCGCCAATAAATCACTC
>JBGTCS010000152.1:0-3112 GCA_041748715.1 Pyrinomonadaceae bacterium
CCTTTGGCTGCATCGCCGAATGCGACGCCCGGGACCGTGACGACACGATTTTGCAGACATTTTTCGGCAACTGCGATGTCATCGCCGAGGACGCGCACATCGAGCATCGTGTAGAAAGCTCCCTCGGGCGACGTGGCACGAAGTCCTAGTTCCTTGTCGAACAGATCCACAAGAAATTTGCCGCGAGATCTGTAAATGTCACGGGCGGCCTGTTTTGCGGCTTCGGCTTCGTCAGTCCAGCCGAGCAGCGAAGTTTTCTGCGTAATGGTCGATGTACAGACGGTCAAAAATCCATGCAGGATCTGTATCGCCTCCATCACATCGGCCTTCGTGCTCGCCGCCCAGCCCATTCGCCAGCCCGTCATGCTCAGCGATTTAGACAAGCCGCTGACAATAATCGTCTTATCGTAATATTCGGACGGCGAATGCGGACGCTCGCCAAAGTACAATTCGCTGTAGATCTCGTCTGAGATCAGATAAATTCCCGTACCTTTTAAAACCTCGGCGATCTGTTTGAGGTCTTCGGGCGTGAATATTTTCCCCGTCGGATTTGACGGGCTGATAACGACCGCGGCCTTTGTTTTCGGAGTGATGGCGGATTTGAAATTTTCGATATCAAATTTGAAATCATCATCCGCCGGCAGAGTGTAATAGACCGGATTGCCCTGCGCGATCCGTGTGCAGGCATCATAGGCCGGAAACCCCGGATTTGGCAGCAGCACATCGTCGCCGGTGTCGACCACACTTAAAAATGCAGCCGTCATCGCCTCTTGCGAACCGACCGTCACGACAACGCCGCTCATCGGCAGATCCAGATGCGGATATTGCTCCCCGATCAGCGTCCGGAGAGCCGGAATGCCGGGATGCGAGGTATATCCGTTTTGCTCATTAAGCGTGACGCGAGCCGCCTCTTCGCGCAAAAACTGCGGCGTCGGCAGATCAGGCTCACCAAGGCCAAAATTTATACTGTCCGGCAACGCCCGCTCAAAAAATTGACGGATAAGGGTGGGCTGCAAGCCTTGCAGGCGTTTGGGTAATACTAATTTGGTTATTTCTTTTGGCGATGACATTATCGTTTGTAAATCTCGCTTCGGTGCCCGACGATATGGATATCCAGCACATTTTCAGTTGTGTTGAGTTCGTAAATAATTCGATAATCGCCGACGCGGAGCTTGGAAAATCCCGCCAAATTATCTCGCAGGCCGAGCGGTTTTATCAGATCTGCATTCTTGGCCAGCCACGAGATCTGGGACATAATTCGTTTGGCAGTGCGTTTATCCAGGCGTTGGATGTCGCTCAGAGCACCCTCGGAGATGCGGATAATCATAGATCTAATCTAAGTCCAGTTTTGCCAGGACTTCATCCATCGAGTAAGTTTTGGCAGTGCCATCCTTGATCTCGTGACTCTGCCTGAGCAATCTCTCTTTCAACTCGTCCCGCAACTCAAAACCGGCTTCCGGGTCGCCAAACAAGGCGATAAGTTTTTCTTCGACGAGATTATCAACCATTTGCCGCAACTCGTCAGTTGTTACTTCAATAACCGTCGAACTCATAATGTAGCCTCAAAAAAAGTATATACCAGGATCGAAGGCGGGTGCCGCGCGAAGCTATACCTTATCCTCGGACTCCTCAATATCATCTTCTATCTCTTCGCGGATAGTGCCCACCTCAACATTAAATTCGCCCTCGGCCTGTGCGAGTGGGTCGGCGTTGACGACGCCGGCAAGAGATTCGATCTCGCCGATAATTACTTGGCCGAGACCCGAAATTTTATCTTTCAGGCCGGATCCTTCATTTTCCTCAATATCATTTTCGCTCATTTATTAGTTGCCTCGCTTACCATCTTAGACAATTTACCGGGCAGAATAAACCTGGCTGTGTTTTCTCACTAATCCGACCGTTCCCAGCCGCCGGGGATCTGACGATAACTTTTTGTTTCGGCAGATAAAAAGCCGGATTCGGGCGAGATACTCTCGAGGCGTTCGACGCTAAGGTTTGGCGCATCGTACTCGATTACATTAAAGGATCTCGCTTCCCCGCGAACACGGTGCGAGGTAGCTGTGCCCGCCTGGATCACAAGGGCCGAGTGACCGGATTCGAGCTTATAGCGTTGGGCGGTCGTATTAATGTTAGCCACATGCAGATGTCCGGCTAAAAAAACGTCGGCGCCGCTAGCGGCGATTCGGGGCATCGCTTTTTGTGCCCGGCCGACTATATCGTCACTGTCAAAACCCTCGGGCAGGTCAAACGGATGATGCGTGACCACTATCTTTAGCAGCCGGTCGCTCAAACCGGCCATTTGGCTTTGGATAAATGCAATCTGTTCCTCATTTATCCGGCCGTCTTTAATGGTAAATGAACGAGCGGTATTTATCCCAACTATCGCGATCTCGTCATCGACAAACGTGGGCCGCAGATCGTCGGTGATATGTTTTCTATATTTTTTTAACGGACTAAAAAATCGATGTAAAACGTTGTAAAGCGGCACGTCGTGATTGCCGGGCACAACGATCTTTGGCCCGGGAAGCTGGTCGATAAATTCACGCGCCTCTTTGAACTGATGTGTTCTGGCGCGCTGTGTCAGATCGCCGGAAATGACCACGACATCCGGATTTATCTCGCGGATCTTTTCGACGGCGATTCGCGCGACACCCGGAGCGACGGTGCCGAAATGAAGGTCTGATAAATGAACGATCTTTCGCATTTCTATTTAAGGAACCTTCAAAAATTCAGTTCCTGATGTCTTGGCCCTTTCAATTGCCTACGGCTTTAGCCGGAGGTTGGCTGTCACCTTTGATCGGGCTTTAGCCGAATTTCAAAAAAGCGATTTTTTTACTGCTTTAGCCGAATCCAGTTGAAAGTTTTATGGCTCAAGCCTAACGGAAGTGTCTTTTTCTCTTATTCGGCTAAAAGCCAGCCTTTTACTGTCCCCCCACCTCCACCTAAAGGTGGAGGCAATTGACAAGAATTCCCCTAAAGATTGCTTCCATTGGTTTGATCACAACTTTTTGAACTCCCCTTTAATCCGAAACTTCCGGCACAATAACCCGCAATGCGGCGGGACGAATAGAATATTCTAGAGGTGTTTCCAACGCTGCTATCTCGCCATCGA
>JBGTCS010000153.1:0-3903 GCA_041748715.1 Pyrinomonadaceae bacterium
GTGGATTCGTAAAAAGGTAAATATTTTTGATGTCATCAGAAAGCAGGATATGTTGCTCCATCATCCTTACACATCGTTTACGGCTGTCTCGGATTTTATCGCCGAAGCCGCCGAGGACCCTGAAGTTCAGGCAATAAAAATATGTTTGTACAGAACCGGCCGCGATTCGCCGATCGTTAATTCGCTGATGCGTGCGAGCCGATTGGGAAAACAGGTAACCGCCCTGGTCGAGCTGAAAGCCCGGTTCGACGAGGAGAACAACATCGAATGGGCCCGACGGCTTGAGAACGAAGGCGTTCACGTGGTTTACGGCATCAGCACACTGAAAACGCACTCTAAAGTGCTGCTCGTGGTCCGCCGCGAGCGCGACAAACTCGTCCGCTATGTTCATATCGCTACTGGAAATTACAATCCGGTCACGGCCCGGTTGTACACAGACATCGGGCTTTTGACCGCTGATGACGAGATCGGCGAGGATGCTTCGAGTCTTTTCAATTTTTTGACCGGTTATTCGCAGCCGGACAAATACAACCGGTTGATCGTAGCTCCGCTCGATCTTCGCGAACGGCTGATCTCACTGATCAAACGCGAAAAGAAGCATAAACTGGCGGGTAAAACGGGTCGCATAATTATCAAAGCCAATAGCATTACGGATGGCGATCTGATCGATGAACTGTATTCCGCGTCGCAGGCAGGTGTCGAGATCGATATGCTGATCCGCGGTATCTGTTCGCTAAGGCCCGGGATCAAAGGCCTTTCCGAGAATATTCGCGTCCGTTCTATCATCGGCCGCTTTCTCGAACACAGCCGGGTCCTTTATTTTGCAAATGGCGGAGGCGACGACGAGGAAGTTTATATCGGCAGTGCCGATTTTATGCACCGCAGCTTTGACCGTCGTGTCGAGGTCCTCACACCGATACTTGACCCAGAGATCCGCGTATATCTAAAGGATGTGGTTTTGGCGGCGTATTTAAAGGATGAGGTAAATGCGCGGATCCTGCAGCCGGATGGGAATTATAAGAAACTTTCGAGCCGGGCGAAAGGCGGGTTTGACTCGCAAATGCATTTTGCCGGCCTTGAGACGCCGTCTTAAACAACCGAAGTTTTTGCAAATCTCGACTCGGTAACCCCGTTTACAAGCTTCCCGTATTTTAGAGTGAGCCGCGGATAACCGCGGGCTTCGACCTCATATTTATCTGCACCGAGCAATTCTTCAACGACCGTAATATCTTTCATCGAGCCCTCGATCTCCATAAAATAGCCAAACGGAAGTTCGTCCAGAACGATTTCGACGTCGTGCAAGTTCCAGGCTTTACGGTGTTTTTCGTATATAACCGAGAGTTTGTACCCGAGCTTTTCGATAATGCTCTCGGTCGCGTCGACGTCCGAGACATCCGTCTCAAATTCGATCTGGTGCTTAAAATCGTTCTCAGTCGGAACCTTTTCTTTATAGGTCAGGATCGTGCGGCTTTCGGTCTTTCGCAAGCGAAGAACCGCCGCCTTTCCGTCCAGTATTCCGCCGCGATGAAGATAATTTTCTTCGAAGGTCTCATACAAAAAGGCGGCCCCAAGTTCGCCGAGCTTTGCCGTCAGTTCGACGACCAGTTTTTTGTCGATGCGGTACTTCTTTTCAATTTCGATCGCCATTTAATTTATTACGAACTTTGATTTTAGGTAATTACCCGATGCGGGGCAAACCGCCCGCGGATATCTGTTTGCTTGACTTGCACAGCTTTGTAATTAATACTTGAAAAAAAGGTCAGGATTTCATCAAAAGGTCCGGGCCTCATATTTTTGAACTTAGTTAATATTTTAGTTAGTCGAGAGGAATAATTTTTATGCCATATCCAGAAATGATGATTCAGGGAATGCGGGCTGAGCTTGCTCAACTCGGTATTGAGGAAACAAAGACGACCGAAGCCGTCGACGAAGCGGTCAAAAATACCGACGGTACGCTGATGGTTGTCGTTAATTCGGTTTGCGGCTGCGCGGCGGGCGGTGTTCGCCCGGGTATCGCGATGGCACTGGAAAATGCTCAAAACAAACCGGCACGATTGATAACAGTTTTTGCAGGTGCGGATATTGACGCGACAGAGACCGCTCGCGAATATTTTACCGGCCATATGCCTTCGTCACCATCCATCGGGTTGTTAAAAGATGGTAAATTGGTCCAGTTGTTCGAACGCCGCGACCTCGAAGGCCGTCCGCCAGCAGTGATCGCTCAGGCTCTGACAGATGCTTTTAATACCCATTGTTCAAAGTCCGAAGCGGCCAACAACTAACGGTTTCTGTTTCGTCGAAAGATCAAGGCCGTCCCGCTCGGGCGGCCTTTTCTTTTTCTGTAATAAACCTAGATTCGGCTTTGGACGTTTTTGAGATTGGCGCCCAATGCGGGGGGCCCGCGCGTTAGCAAGGGCGATACATCCGAGTCAGGTTTTGGGGGGGAGGCGTGACCTCCGAGCTGCGCGATACGCCCTTGCTTACGCGCGAGCTTGCGCACGGAATCGGAGAATTTACGCTAATGACGATTCCGGGATAAATAATAAGTATTGCGTGCGGCGGCCCACAATCGTTAAACTGTAACCTGTCGAGCAAATAGTTTACTCGCATCCGAGATCCCCCTAATGTCGATAAATCAAAGACAACACATCCGATTTTCGCTGGACATACCGGCGTTTATATATCCCAAATACGGCGAGCGTCAGGTGACGCGGCTCGATCAAATTAGTATCGGCGGTTGTTTTACGGGGTGGGAAGAGAATATTTTTATCGGCGACGAGTTTCGCATGGAGATCGAACTGCCAAACCAAAATTATCTCCCGCTGCACTGCCGTGCACTTTACCGTTTTGATAACACAGGTATCGGCGTGAAATTTGTCGATATCACCGAATTCGAACAGGAACTGATTTCAAATATCATCGCTCACAAACTCGATGCCGAGGGCGTTCCGCTTCAGGTCAATCCGTTCACGCTGCCGCCAACATTCGTCGGCGAAGCACCATCGCCACGCGTAGCTGACATCAGACAAAAACGCGACGCGGTTTTGCAGCGGATAATGTCGGGGGATGATTGGAATTAGTTTATGTAGGATAGAAACTAGCTTTGAAAAAAGGTAGGTTTTTGGCCGTGACCAAGCGTGAGAAGCTGCTCGACAAGTTAAAGAATAGTCCAAACAACGTAACATTCGAGCAGATAAGAAACTTACTTGAAGAGCAATCGTTTCGACTTGAACGCATAACTGGAAGTCATCATGTTTTTAGAAAGCAAGACACCATTTTTCCCGGTACATCGTAACCGTGTAAAATCGGTTTACGTTAAACGCGTGATTGAAATACTCGAAGAATATGGCAAGTCTTAAATATCCATTTGTTACCTATCCGTCGATTGAAGGTGGTTACGTCGCTGAGATTCCTGCTCTTAAAGGCTGCATTGCACAGGGGGAAACTTTGGATGAAACGCTCGTCGAATTGGAACTCGTCGAAGCTCTCTGGCTAGATACCGCAAAGAAAGCTGGAATCGAATTGCCCGCATTAGATATCGAAATTGATCGGGTAATAGAGAAGATGGCCGCCTAAATCGGTCAACTAATTGCAGTTCATTATTAGGTAAGAACCAAACACCTAATCTCTGCGTCCGGCTCTCCGATCTCTGCGTTATTTCGCCCTAAAACATTTTCTGCAACACTGCGGCGTTAAGTCCAGAAACATCTCTCAAAACAACTCATCCATCGCCTGCTCAAGATTTTTGACACCGACAACGCGAATACCCAACAGCTTTTCCAATCCTTTTTTATTCGATTCCGGGAGTATTAATTTCTTAAACCCAAGTGTTTGAGCTTCGCGGGCACGGGTTTGGGCCTGCAGCACTCCACGGACCTCGCCGGTTAGACCGACCTCGCCAAA
>JBGTCS010000154.1:0-3420 GCA_041748715.1 Pyrinomonadaceae bacterium
GCCGAATTTATCGGTTACGATAATCTGGAGAATGTAGTCACCGGGTTCCATTTCGGAACCGATTGCTAACCCGCCGACCAACCGAAGATCGGCCGTATTTGGCGGGCCAGTCCTAACAAACGGCTTTGGTGGGCCTTCAAAGATAATTGTACCCTCCCGAAATACGCGAATTCGGCTTTCGAGATTCGGATTTTTCGCGATATCTAACCCGGCGTTATAGATCTCGAGCGAATATCGATAAACACGTCCAACCTTAATCGTTCGAATCGACGTGTCTCTCATAGGATCGGTTATTGTTCTGGCCGCGACATCAAACATCTTTTGAAAGTCGTCGATCGACATGTCCTCAACAAAAATTCCCGATAAGGCAAGCTTGCCATTATTTACGTCCGGCACCTGTACGAACTGACTCGCTGCCCCAAAACTACCGCCGATGGTGTCGCGAATAGCAACTCTGAATTGGTACGCACCAGCGTTCTTAACCGGAAATTTGAAATGATAAACCAAGCCTTCGGCCAGTGTCCGGCTGTAAACATCGGGAGGAACGGTCACTTTGTAGGTTTTCCCGATCTGATCGACAAGCTGACCATCGGAACCAAAACTCGTCGCTAGGACATCGAACGAACACGTTTTTTGTCCATCTTTTTCGGTCTCAAATCTCAGTTCCTTGGCATCGATATGAAGGAGAGAGCGGACATAAAGGTCTTTCGCGCCCCGCGAGCCAAAAACCGAATTGAGCTTAAGCGTAATGTGGCTAACGGCAAAAGGCGAGAGCAACATATTCTCGAGTTGCCAAACTGGGTCGGCCGATTGGTCAGGAAGGGGACCTGAATTTTTTTCGCATCTGCCACGCCAAAAAATCCGCTTCGATAACGGGTGGTCAAGCCTTTGCGCAGCACCTTGACCTCGAGTTTGTTGTACTTACCAGATAATGAGTCAAATGTATCTTCGTCGGGGACATATCCGATTAGGTAATAGCTCTGATCTGCGAGAGCTCGTTCCATTCCTTTATTGAGATCGTTACTATTGAATAGACCGAATCCGCCAGTCTCGTGAGCAAGAAAATTAGGGCCGTTTTGGCTTTCCCACATAATTACCCGGCGGTCGTTAACGCGATCCATCATCATCTTGGGAGTCATATTACGAGTGTTATCGGATGCCTTAAGCAGTCCGACCTGGAGTCCCCGCGGGTCGATTGGGTAGAATGCAACCGAGGCGCGATTTGCCAGTTCGGCAAGCTTGCGCACTTCTCGCATCACAAGCTCTTTAAGGGGAAATCCGTCCGAAAATAGCATTATGGCCTTCCGACCCGGCATCTCACGTATCCCGTTCACGACAAATTGCAGGGTCAAGATCGTTTGGGTAGGGTCCGCTTCGACTCCGTTTTGCTCAAAGGGCTCCAAGGCCGAAAGGCCGCCCCTACCTAACAAGTTATATTTTATCTTTTCGATCGCCGCATGGAGTATGCGTTTGTCGGTCGTAAATCGCTGAAGCGATACAACACCGCCCTGAGTCCGCAGTATCGCCACGACGTCGCCGTCCTCCATTTGCTCATTGACAAACTTTTTTAAGGCTCGGCGTGTGAATTGGAGGCTTTCAAATGACATATTCAAGTCATCGACCACTATTGCGATCGTTCTTCGGTGCTGTTCCAGCTTTTGAGGGATTCGGGGCGGTGGCGGTATAGCGTTTCTGTCGGCGATTGCGGCTGATTTGTCTGGCTTTTCACCAGTCAATCTGCCTGACGAGACAAACAAAAAATTTGTCATTGTCTGTTTCTTGCCATTCTCATATATTTCGATTTCGTTAGGCTTTAGATCGGCGACAGGCTTACCTTTTGAATCAGTTACCGAAACATCTATCTGGATCAAATTTGTTGAAATTTTTACAATATCTGGATCAGCCGCGGGTTTTACCGGAGGTTTGGCATTTTGTGAAAAACCCAATATCCCGCCGAATATGGTTATCAAAAGAATTGCCGTAAAAACTCTCATAGTTGTTCTCCTTATCAAAACCTCACGGGTTCCGTTTCTATTCCACAACTTCAAACTGCACAAACTGCGTCGCAATCTGCTTTTTAGACATAGCAAGGGTGTCGGTAACGATCACTTGAAGAACATAATCGCCCGGAATCATTTTATCGCCGATCGAAATCGCTCCCGCTGCTTTCAAACGGAGCATATCCGTCTGACCGAGCAGCTCAAATGGAATTTGTTTGCCGTCGAGCACAATCTGTCCGTCGCGAAACACACGTATCTTTCGCTGCAATCGCGGAAGTTTCGACGGCCCGAGCCTGGCATTGTAAATCTCAAACCCGTACCTCATATACGAACCTGCTTTGATTCGTCTTAAGGCGGTATCTGACATCGGGTTTGTCGGAATGCGTACTGTTTCGGACTCGGTAGATATCGGCCAATCTTTCTCAGCGATATTTTCGATGACAATGCTGGATAAGGTAAGCAAATTTTTCTTTAGATTTGGAACCTCTATGAACTGGCTTGCGGAACCGACTTTGTTGCCGATCGCGTCGCGTATTGCGACTCGATATTGGTAAGCTCCCGGCTTTTTTACCGGGAACATAAAATGATAGACAAATCCGTCAGTAGAAATCTTTTTATAAGCGTCCGCCGTGACCGTGAGTGTGTACGATTTTGCAATTTGATCGACGGGCTGTCCGTTATCGCCAAAACTCATGGCGATCACGTCAAAAACTGCTTTTTTTCCGCCGTCTTTTTCGTCAACAAACTTCAAATCTGAAGTATCGACATGAAGCAACGATCTGACAAACGATCCGATTTTTACGTCGCTGCCAAAAAGTGCATTTAGTCTCAAATTAATACCGCTCACCGCAAATGGGGACACGAGTGCAGACTCTAGCTGGCCAAGCGGAGTCGTAACAGCCGGAGCGTTTACCGCCGTTTTACTAGCATTGTTAAAGAATCCGCTGCGGTACCGTACATTTGCATCTTTTCGCGACACTTTTACTGAGAGCTGATTATATTTGCGTTTCAATGGGTCAAATGTGTCCGAGTCAGGTTCATAGGAAACGAGATAATAACTCTGATCCTCAAGCACTTTGCGGACGCCGCCGCTCAGATCGTTACTATTTTTGGTAATAAACCCGCCCGTTTCGTAGGCCAAATAACTCAACCCGTCCTGCGTATCGGAAAGAAGGGCACCGCGAGCAGAAAGTGCATTGCCCAACGACTGTTGGTTTGAACCTGAGGGCGAATCCGCCGCTGTAAACCCCGTGTAAACAAGCCCCCGGGCATCAACTGTATAAAAAACAACGGACGAACGATTTGCCGTGTCGACTAGCTGCCGCAGAAAATCCATCACCCGGCCCGATTCCTTAAATCCGCTTTCGTCCTCTTCGTACAATTTAAATCCGTCCGAGAACAAGATCACAGACTTACGTCC
>JBGTCS010000155.1:0-10731 GCA_041748715.1 Pyrinomonadaceae bacterium
ATCATCGCCGAAATATCGAACATCCCGATCGGCGGTATCAGCCTTTGAACGGGGCGCATGATCGGATCAGTAACCCTTACGACGAAGGCTAGGAAAGTCTTTTGCGCAAAAACGAACCAAGATGCAAGAAAGCGGATAAAAATAAAAAGTATCAGGACGCTAAGCAGACCGTAGAGGATAAATCCGAACAATAATTTCGGATTTCCGGTCACAACGCCAGTCGTCAGTCCGTCGATCACAAAAAATGTGCCGCCTACGATCTGCATAAAAAAGTATGTGACAACCAACCCAACGAACAGCGTCAAAAGCGGTGCGAGCCGAGTATCTACGCGATACATTGCAAAAAACCGGGCCGCCGGGTAAACCCATCGTTCGGTCGCTTTGCGGACCTTAAACCCAAAACGGCCAACCTTACCAAACGGATTAGGATCGGTGTAATTAAAGATCAGCCGCAAGATCAGGGTGCCCATAAAAACAAAAAAAAGGCCCCAAACAACAAAACTAATGATCGGATAAACAAAAACACTAAGCATAATTATCGTTGGCCGAAAATTGCCGTTCCGACGCGGACCACTGTCGCTCCTTCTTCGATCGCGACCTCAAAATCGTTACTCATCCCCATTGACAGTTCGCCACGGCCGTTAGAAAATGCTCCGTTCGCCGCCATTCGGTCGCGAATGTCTCGTAATCTTTTAAAGAACGGGCGGGTCGCTTCCGGGTCGTCAAAAAATGGCGGCAGCACCATCAAGCCGTTAAACTTAAGGCATTTGCACGTATTTAAATATGCAGTCAACTCAGCTAGTCCGCTTTCGTCGATGCCGGATTTCGTTTCTTCGCCTGCGAGATCGACCTGGGCAAAAACGCTCAATTCGCGGCGGCCTTCTTCAAGGCCGATACGCTCCAGCCGTTCGGCGAGTTTGACCGAATCCAGAGAGTGGATCACATCAAACAACTGAACTGCCTTTAGCGCTTTGTTTGATTGTAGATGGCCGATCAAGTGCCACTCTGCCGCATCCCGGCCAACCTCGGTGATCTTGCCTTCGCCTTCCTGGACCTTGTTTTCGCCAAATACATTTACGCCAGCGGCAATCGCCGTTCGCAAAACTGGGGAAGGATGCGTTTTACTGACCGCGACAAGCTTAATCTCGGCCGAATCGCGACCGGCCCGTTCCGCCGCGGCGGAAATTCGCTGCCGTACCGATCTTAAGTTGTTGCCAAGTTCGCTTTCCACCCATTAAATATATCAAATCAAGACGGCACTCGATAGAACGGCCCATATTATCGGGCGGTAAGCTGCACCGATGTGTCGCCGAACAGCTTTGGCCGAGCCAAGCTCTCATTTCGAAGTTCGCGTGGCTTCAATCTTGAATTTACCGAGCCGAATTAGTATCCTCAATGTTCGCCCTCATGCGGACGTGGCGGAACTGGTAGACGCGCGGGTCTCAGAAGCCCGTGGGAGCAATCCCGTGATGGTTCGATTCCATTCGTCCGCACCATTTTTAAAGGAGAAAGGTTAAGGGATAAAGGATAAATTCTTTGTCCTTTATGCTTTGCGTTCTTAGCGGCTTTGCGTGAAACTCCTATTAATGCGTGAAGACCTGATCAATTCAATAAAAACCAACCAAACTGCTTTTGGTCTCGACCTGCCGGACGAAGCCATCGACCGTCTGGCCGACTATTACGATCTGATTCAGGAACACAACGAATTTCTTCATCTCGTCGGTCCGTGTTCGCCGGAGGAATTTGCCAGAAGGCACATTCTCGAATCACTCACGCTACTTGAATACTTGCCCACCGGCATTTGGTTTGCGGATGTCGGCACCGGTGCCGGTCTGCCGTCAATACCATGTCTGCTCGTTCGCGAAGATCTAAAAGCCGTCCTGATCGAATCAAAACAAAAAAAAGCCAAGTTTCTGACCCTTGCAGTCGAAAAACTCAGGCTAAAACCCCGGACGCGCCTCTCCCCGACTCAATTCTCCGAAACAAACCTCGGTCATTGCGAAGCCGTAACTTGCCGTGCTCTCGATAAATTTACTGAAAAACTGCCCAGACTTATCACCTGGTCAGGCAAATCTCAGCTTCTATTCTTTGGCGGCGAAAACCTTAAAAAGGCTCTCGAAGGACAAAATGTACTCTTTAAAAAGAAACTAATGCCCCTGTCCGAACAACGGTTTTTGTTCACAATCACCAGACGGATCTGAAGTCACAATACCTTGACTTTAGTCGTGCCAAAACCGATTCTGTCTATACTGACGGCGACGGCCCTGGCGAAGCGGTTGTTAAACATGCAACAACCGGGAGCGACCGTACATGTCGATGGCCGCGAACGAGGCTCCATGACCACTCCCGGACGTAAGCTGATATTTATTTGATAGTGTCTTACGAGCCGGATTTGATAAAATTAGTCGATCACAATTGATCGGGGTGCAATATCATGCAGACAAATATTCTGGAAATTTATCAACAAACCATACTTCCGCTATCTGATTCGGAGCAGTTGAAACTGGCGTCGATGATCCTTGAAAAAGTTACAAAGCATGACAACGGTGGGAGGACGACACCAAACCGCAGTGTTCGAGAACTTTTCGGAAAAGGCATCAGCGGAGATGCGGGCGATGCTGACAACGACAAGATTGACGCGAAACTAGCAAAATCCTATCTCGACCCACACGACGACGAATAAAGATGTTTGTTGACACATCAGGCTTTTATTGTCTTTACAACCGAGATCAAAACGACCATAAAGCCGCAATAGAATTCTATAATTCGGTTCGCCGGCGGGTTACCACAAACTACGTCCTAGCCGAATATGTTGCTTTGGCTGATAAGCATGGTGCATCGCGCTTGGATGCGATTGATTTCAGTCAGAGAGTTCTGGATGATGATGAGATTGAGCTTATTTGGGTTGATGTGAATCTCCATCGCCAAGCTCTCGGGCTTCTCGCAGACCGAACAGACAAAACCTATTCACTCTGTGATGCAGTCAGTTTTGTCGTAATGAGCAATCTTGGTATCGCGGATGCTTTGACTACCGATAAACATTTTGAGCAGGAAGGCTTTGTCAGATTGCTAAAACCGTGATTCCGATTGCACGAATCTTACCTTACATCCAGATCATATTCCCTTAACCGTCTATATAAGGTTGATGGCGAGATTCCCAAAAGCTCGGCGGTTTTACCGCGGTGCCAGCCGGTTTTTTCGAGGGCTCCGATGATCTGTTGTCGTTCGACATCGCGAAGATTATTCGACGACGCGACGGTATGAAATGAACCGGAACTTACGGCTTGGGGAGCGTTGTAACTGACCGAGACATTCGATTTTTCGGTGCGAAACGCGATCTCGGGCGGTAACTCACGAGGCGTGATCATATTGTGATCGGCCAGCAAAACGGCCCGTTCCAGGCAGTTGCGCAGTTGGCGGACATTGCCGGACCAGTCGAAAGCACACAGGGCGTCGATCGCTGACGGCGACATTTCAGGCGCCTGCGCACCGGCAAGTTTGTGAAGCAGGTGACGGGCGAGCGGCTCGATATCTTCGCGGCGTTCGCGGAGCGGCGGGATCGCGATCTCAAAACTGTTTATGCGGTACATCAGATCGGCGCGAAAAACGCCTTCAGCGATGGCCTGCTCTTTATCACGATTTGTTGCCGCGACCAACCGCACATCCACCTCGACCTTTTTCACGCCGCCGACACGAAAGAATGACCGAGTCTCTAAGGCCCGCAACAGCTTTGACTGAAGCTGCATCGGCATTTCCATCACCTCGTCGAGGAATATCGTTCCACCATCGGCGATCTCAAAAAGCCCGAGTTTTCGCACCCTCGCCCCCGAGAACGCGCCCGCCTCGTGGCCGAACAATTCGCTTTCTAGCAAAGTGTCCTGCAGAGCGGCGCAGTTTAGATCGATAAAGGGTTTGCCCGCCCTCGCGCTCAAACGGTGTAACGCCTGTGCGATCAACTCTTTGCCGACGCCGGATTCACCGGTTATGAGAACCGATGTGTCAGACGGAGCAACCCGATTTACAAGCCGCAAGGCCTCTTTCATTTGACGTGATTCGGCGACGATCTCGGGCAGTGATTGATGAGAGCGGGCGATCTGAGCCCGAAGCCGCTGATTGTCGATCTTTAACTGCTGTTTCTCGGCCGCCGCAGTAACCAGAGCCGACAGTTCCCCGATGCGGTACGGTTTGGTCAGATAGTCATAGGCGCCTAATTTCATTGCTTCGATGGCGGATTCGACCGTCGCCTGGCCCGTGAGCATGATCATCTCGGGCGGATTTTGGATTCGTTCGCGAGTTCGGCGGAGCAATCCCATCCCATCAAGACGGGGCATATTGATATCGCATAGCAGAACGTCAAAATCCTGCGCCTCGAGCAATTCCCACGCGGCTTCGCCATCGGCGGCACACTCGACCTCGTGCCCCTGTCGAGCCATCTCTTTTTGGACGACCATTCTTAGATTTTTCTCGTCGTCGACTACTAATAGTTTAGCCATAATTTTGTTTTTAAGGTGCGGGACTGAATGCTGCGAAGTCGAAAAGGGCGTTACTCAATCTCGTACGAGATTGCCATCGGGAGAAAAATGCTGAATGTGGTGCCCTTGCCAATGTTTGAGCGCACGCTCAGACGCCCGCCATGCTCGGAAACTATACCGTAACAAACCGCCAAGCCGAGGCCCGTGCCTTTGCCTACCTCCTTGGTTGTAAAGAACGGTTCGAATACTTTTGACATATTTTCAGGCAGAATACCGGCCCCGCTGTCGGCCACCTCAATGACAACGCGGCTGCCATTAGCGAAAGCTCGAAAAGTTAGTTTGCCGCCGTCGGGCATCGCATCGATACCGTTTGTAGCGAGCGCAATGATCGCTTGCTGGATATGACCGCCGTCGGCCGAAATAGGCGGGAGGTCAGGCTGGATATCGATCTCCTGGATAATGCCCTGACCGCGATTTTGATGGGACACAAGATTGGCGGCTGATCGAATGATCTCGCCAGCATCAACCGGTGTTCGATCGCCTGAGCGAACCCGGCTAAAATTAAGCAGGTCGGTCGTGATAGTTTTACAGCGAAATGCTTCGCTTTTTATCAGACCTAGGTATTCGGCGAGGTCGTCGGCCGATTCGGACTTTTCGAAGGCGCCTTCTTCGATCCGTTGTTCGAGAGCTTCGGCACAGGCTGCGATTGTGGCCAGCGGATTATTTATTTCATGAACAACGCCTGCAGCCAATCTTCCCACTGCGGCCAATTTTTCAGCTCGACTGATCGCGTGGATCGCCTCGACCCGGACGGTCACATCCTCACCGACCGTGATCACATGAGTAATCTCGCCCGTGTCCGTGTTCTGCATCGGAACCTTGCTGACCATCCAATGGCGGGTCGTACCGTCATCCGCCACGGTCTGCTGCTCAATTCGCTCGATCTTACCGGTTCTAAAGGCCCTCTCAAATTCTTCGCGAACGCGACCCTGCGGATATTTTTCCAAAACTTCGAAAACGTTTCTTCCGATTGCAATATCACGCGGTATTCCCTGATCTCCTACCTCGCGATGGCGGTTCCACGTGACGATCCGGTATTCGCGATCGACAACATATAGCGAGACCGGCAAGGCATCCAGCACGGCTTCGGTAAACTTGCGCTGTTCTTCGCGAGCCTCGCTTATCGAGTCGTGAAGAGCTACCTCATAATGGGACGAAAGGTTTACGCTCATCGCTGCCATCTGGGTGGCGGCCTCGATCAACCGGGTCTTGCGTTCGCTGAATTCATCTTCTGTTTCAAATCCGACGATGATCGCGCCGCGAATGTTCCCGTTAATATGAAGGGGCGAAATATATTCACAACAATGTTCGTTGCCGCTTATCAGGAATTCGCTCTTTGAGGTTTCTGAATAACCGATCTGCGGCGGCATGAAACTAATCCATTTCTCGTACTTATCCCGTTTCAGCAATCCGTCTTCGATCTCGCCGTCCGATCCCATCTCGCACGTTATTAACCCGATGTTGTCGAGTTCGGCAACAAATATACAAAATCGTGCATCTACAACCTGTGAAATAGCGTGGGCGACCCGGCTGGCAACCTTTTTGGGATGTACCGTAAAAAGCAAACTGCGGCCAAGTTCGGAGATGAATTTTAATTCGTTAAAATTATCATCCGTCGGCGCTGCTACAAGGGTATTGCTCGCGTCTTTTTTCAGAGACGAAGGAGTTTGCATGTTATTGATTGGTCGCAGCCAGATGAATCAGTGACAGATAAAACGGCCGGTTTTGGAGAACTATTGGTTCAGTAGAGGGCTTGAAATCCTCCCTTTCAATTAAAAACAATATTAAACATTTTGTCAACATGTTTAAGCGCTTCATTTGACGGTTGACACTTGGTCTAATGGAGTTAGATATTGGTAAATAGATGATGTTTTATACAAAGAGAAATATCCGGCGGTCCGTTATTGTTTTGCTTACGGTTTTTCTTGGTTTCGCTGCGGTGCCGGCCCGATCGCAAGAGGTCGTCGACAAGACCGTGGCGGTGGTCAGCGATGGCGTCCGCACCCAATTGATAACTTACTCTGATATTGTCTGGCAGCTTGCGTTGCAGCCGGGCGTATCACTCGACCCGCCAAGGTCCGAGGACCTCAATCAGGCTCTGCAGCTACTCATTAATCAGCGTCTTTTTGCTCTCGAGGCCGAACGCCTGCCAAGGAACGCCCCGTCGGAAAAGGAGATCGCGGATAAAATAAGCGAGACCTTGAGTTTTTTCCCGACGCCGTCGGTCTTTGAGTCACGTTTAAAACAGGTGGGATTTGATTCGGTCAAGGACGATGGATTTGAGCGTCTGATAGCTCAGCGGGTGGCGATCGAGAAGTATATAGATTTTCGCTTTGGCTCGTTCGTGGTCATTACGACCGACGAAGAGGCGCGTTTTTACCGGGATGTTTTCGTTCCGGAATTTCGTAGAAGGTCCCCGGGGCTTTTGATGCCCACGCAGGAGGAAAGTAGGGCGGAAATTAGACAAACGCTGACACGCCAAAAGATCGCTACCGCGATCGAACGATTCCTGGATGAAACCAAACGCCGCGTCGAGATTATCATCCTTATCGAAGTTTGAAAAAATCGGAGCTTTTTATAAATCCTTTGATCAACTCTTCCATAGAAACCCATCACACGGAGAATTTTATGTTTTTTAAACGGCAAATATTTGCGTATTTATTTATCTTTGCGTTCTGCGTCCAATCCTTTGCTCAAACCGGGACGGCCGCAGCGGGAACGTTGAGCCTGACCGAAAGAAAGATCGCCGACGGCATCACGATCGAGTCAATAAAAGCCTCGACCGCCGCGCTTTCTTCGGGCGAAATGCTCGGGCGCGGGACAATGCAGCCGGGCGGCGAAAAGGCGGCTAACTGGCTCGCCGATCGGTATAAGAAAATTGGGCTTAAGCCGCTCGGCGATAAAGGTTCGTATTTTCAGCAGGTCGAATTCAAGGAAACCGTCGTGTCACCCGAAACGATGTTCAAAATCGGTGACGACACGCTGATACACGGTACCGACTTTGCGTTTGTTCCGCAGAATAACGGAAATAAAGATGTCAGCGGCGAAATGGTATTCGTCGCCTACGGGATCGTAGCTAAATCTATTAATCGCGACGATCTGGCCGGGGTCGATGTAAAGGGAAAAATTGTCGTCCTGCTCGAGGGCCCGCCTGCCAACGTTCCGAAAAATGCCTGGAAAGAGCAAAAGGCGTCAATGATCTTTACCCAGGCGCTGATCATGAATGGAGCGGTGGCGCTCGTTTACATTGGTCATGGCCGTGAGGATCATCCCCCGGACGAGTCAATCAGTTATTTAAGCCGCCGGCAACTGACTCTGCCCAAGGAGGAAGGCTATCCGGCGTTCGTACCGCCGTTTGTGTACGTGGGTTCCAAAGCCGCGGAAAAGCTTTTTGCAAAATCGGGAACAACATTGAAAGACGCCCTCGCGAGCGCAGAACAGAACAGTTTTAAGCCCATCAAACTCAATCAAAAAGCCAAAATTGTCGCCAAATACAAAACGACAAAAGGAACTTCCCCGAACGTAGTCGGTTATCTCGAAGGTTCGGACCCGAAATTAAAGGACGAAGCGATCCTATTCTCTGCCCATTACGATGCGTACGGCACAGAGAACGGCAAGATCTATCACGGGGCAGCAGACAATGCATTGGGAACCGCTGAAATGCTTTCCGTTGCCGAAAGCTTTGCAAGCCTCGATGAAAAACCAAAACGCTCGATGATCTTCCTCGCGGTAACAGGCGAGGAATACGGACTCTATGGGTCAAAATACTGGGCTAAGAACCCGTCGTGGAATATTAAAAAGGTCGCCGCCAACCTTAATCTCGACGGCATCGGATCCGAGGTCTACGGGCCGGTAAAAACGATCGTTGGCTATGGTGCGGAACATTCAACGCTCGGATCGATGATGGATGACGTCGCCGGAATACTTCGGATCGCTACGATCCCTGACCCATTTCCTGACGAAAAGATCTTTTACCGTTCGGACCATTACTCGTTTGTCGAACGCGGTGTTCCATCGCTAATGCTGATGGGCGCTCCCGGCGGCGATACAGAAGTGTGGATCAAAAGGATAAAGGATTGGGAAAAAGGTGATTATCACCAACCGGGCGACGTCATCCAGCCTGATTGGGCTTGGGAAGGAGCCGAAACGGTCGCCGAGGTCATGGGAATTATGGGTTGGCGTATTTCTCAGGCCGAGGTCATGCCGTCCTGGCTCGCCACATCCCGTTTTGCAAAACTTGAAAGGGGAAATTCAAAAGAACTGCCGCCCGAGAAATAACCGCCACGAATTCGTCTCACGGGTTAAGTCGCGAAAGAGTGGCCCTATGAAAATTCAACCCGGATTTCGTATGGGGAGTTTAACTTCACGGATCAGCGTAATTCTTCAGCTTTTTCTTTCCGATCTCCGCGTGCACCTCCGCGATCTCGGCGTTGGCGATTTTGAGATTGACGCCCAACGCACAAGCCCGAGCGTTAGCAAGGGCGATACATCCGAGTCAGGTTTTCGGGGAAAGGCGTGACCTGCGAGTTGCGCGATACGCCCTTGCTTACGCGCGGGCTTGCGCACGAATCGGAGATTTTACGCTAATGTCGAATCCGGGATTAACAGTCGTAACGTTTATCTACTGCCGCAGGGGCGAGTTCGCGCGGCAGCCATCTTGACCAAACGTGAGCGGAGACTTATTATCTAAAGTTCGATGCCGGGGTGGCGAAATTGGTATACGCACTAGACTCAAAATCTAGCGGGCTTAACGCCCATGTCGGTTCGACTCCGACCCTCGGTACCACATACCTCTTTTGTAAGTCCTTTATTTCCAATAAATAGCTTGTTTGCAACGACTTGGCAATTCAACAATATTTTGCATATGTCGCATATATCGCACTATTCGCGCCTAAAGTGGATAGAAACTGGAGGCCAAATTAAAGCCCCCAACGAGTATTCATGTATTCCACCTATTTATTCAAACGGTGGTCGGGCGGCATTTTTCACGAGCCAATCAAAAAATTAAGTAAGTAGGATCCTTCGCTTTTAGGAGTTAGTATTCGAATCCTCCAAACTGATTTTTTTTTTAGAATTGGTCCGCAAGATTCTATTCACCGGCTAAATTCAATCGTTTCCGCCAGCCTATTGATCTCGGGCGACTGAGTTTGTTCAGCCTTTCATTCTTAAAAAGAAATGTAACCGGGCTCTCTAAAATTTTGACGTTGCGATTTTTCTACAATTTGAATCTTGAATCTCTGAATATTACTTGCCGCCAACTGTCATTCTAAGAAACTTAACCGCTTACACGACCGCGGGGCAAAGGTTCTTCTCAAATTCACGAAAGATTGAACCAATGCGTTCTGAAATTTCTCCGCGAAGTGCGGCAACGGCGGTTTCGCATTCAGCCTTTGCTGCAAAACCGCTCCCGTTACGTCGGCAAAGCTTCCCGACAATATTCTGAACTCGAACATCATATCGCCAGCATAGTCCATATCTTGCCGTGTCTTCTTGCGCTATACCGTATCGCTTTGGTTTTGAACTCTTTGATTGATTTCCTCTATCCATTGTGCCGTCGAGGAGATCGATGCAAAACTTCGTGGGCTCAAAGCGACCGTTCATATTCGACGATTGACGGCTTGCTAAACTATTGATAGTTAAACACGCTCTGTCAGGACAATAAATTATTGCAAGACATGGCGAAACGGATTTTGTCATTCGCAAGTTCATTTGGAACAATCGAAGACATTTTATTGGCGTTAGAGCTGTTGGGTACACCCATTCCGCTATTAAAAGATATTAGGATTTCTGAATCATCGGCCCGAGTCCGGCCAAACACACTTTGGCACAATTGCTTCGGCATCGGGCGTCTACACCCTTAAAATCTTCGCGGAACGGGCGGATGACTGAACACAAAAGTCCCAAAATCATGGCCAATCAACCACCAGTCCCGCGAAGATGTCTACTGCCACTTCCGCATATACAACATCGGAAGTGTTCATAGAATTATTACCCCCCTTGCTTAATAAAGACTCAATTCCCAACAACGATCTGCCGTTGAACCTCCGCCCGAGAAATTGCTGGTGACGTTCTTTTTCGAGCACATTGGGCAGGAACGAATATCTTCATTACGAGGAAGATGCGCAAAAGAAGCCCGATTATTCCGCCCATGAAAGAACAAATTAGGGATGTATCCTACGGGAATAAAATAACAAAAAAT
>JBGTCS010000156.1:0-4683 GCA_041748715.1 Pyrinomonadaceae bacterium
GAAAAAATGCTCGTCGGCAAAGAAGGAACGGAAGCAAATTTCAAACTGGCAGCCGAGGCGGAAATGCGAAACGCGCGACCGCTCGAACATAACAAATTCAAAGTCGAGTTGGGAACGCGCGGCATCGTTCGCGCTCTGCAAATGGCGATGAACGGCAATAAAAATTAGAACTTTCGCAATGAAATAAAAAATCAATCAGTCACTTTAAGTGCTACGCAATTTTAACTATTCAGCAAACCTGGAATATAGCTATGCAGAAATCAAAAACACCGACAATTCTTATTACCGGAGCGACAGGCAACATCGGGAAGGAATTAACTAAACAACTGTCAGAGCAAAATGTGCCTTTTCGCGCAATGGTTCGAGATACTAAGGCAGCAACTTCATTGTCAGATTCAGAAAGCGCGGAAACGGTGAGGGGTGATTTTAATGATGAAAAAACCGTTGTCGAAGCGTTAAGGGGTATTGAGCGGGCATTTCTTTTGACCAATTCTTCCGAACAAGCCGAAGCGCAGCAATCCGCATTTGTCGAAGCGGCGCGGCGTGCCGGTGTTAAACATATCGTCAAGCTGTCGCAATGGGCGGTTGACCCGAATTCGCCGGTGCGGTTCTTACGCTACCACGCGGCTGTCGAGCAGAAAATTAAAGACTCGGGCATGGCTTACACATTCCTGCGTCCGAATTTATTTATGCAGAGCTTGCTTGGTTTTCGGGAATCTATCGTCAGGGAAGGTAAATTCTTCGGCGCCATCGGCGATGCAAAAATAAGTGTAGTGGACGTGCGCGACATAGCAGCAGTAGCCGCGGCGGTTTTAACCGAAGATGGACACGTGGGAAAAACTTACAATCTAACCGGAGCCGAAGCGCTCTCGCATGGGGAAATGGCTGAAAAATTGTCCGCCGCTCTCGACCGTTCGATTCAATTCGTGGATGTGTCGCCGGAATCAATGCGGGAGGCGTTAATTAGTGTTGGCTTCCCTGTTTGGCAGGCTGACGGAGTAATTGAAGACTACGCGCACTATTCGCGCGGCGAGGCAGCGGAAACGGCATCGGGCGTTCGGGAGGCGATTGGCAGAGTACCGCGCTCCTTTGACGATTTTGCCCGCGATTACGCGCCCGCTTTTTCTTAAACCGCCGTATTTAACCGGGCGAATCTGAGAGCACAGCTTCCGGTTTATTTGAAAAAAGTAGAAAAAATTAAGGAACGATATTATGAAAAGCATTCTCGGCAAATCGATGGATCGCGTGGACGGGCGACTGAAAGTAACGGGCGCGGCGAAATACGCCGCCGAATTTCAGGTGATCAATCCGGTATACGGATTTTTGGTGATGAGTACCATCGCAAAAGGCAGGATCACGGCGATTGATACAAAAGAGGCGGAAAAACAAACGGGCGTGATTCGCGTCTTTACGCATTTGAATGCGCCAAAACTAGCTTTCGCGGCAGCAAAAGCTAAAGACCCATTGGCGCCGCCGGACGGACAACCTTTCCATGCCTTAACCGGCGATAAAATTTATTTCAGCAATCAGCCGATTGCGCTCGTCGTTGCCGAAACTTACGAGCAGGCGCGTTATGCAGCCCGTCTGGTCAACGTCCCCTACGCCGAGGAAAAGCCGGTAACAAATATGAAAAACTCCGGCGCAACAGAGTATGTCGCAAAAAGCTCCGATCCACCCGCAGTCGCCGAACAGAAGAGCCGACCGCGCGGCGATGCCACCAAAGCATTTCAAACCGCGCCCATCAAATTTGAAGCCGAATACACGATTCCAATCATGCATCAAAACCCGATAGAGCCGCAAGCATCAATCGCGTTCTGGCAAGACGGCAAGCTCGTCATTTTCGATAAAACACAGGCGGTAATGACACTTCGCAATTATCTATCAGCAGCTTTCGGGATGGCGGAAACCGATGTTTTAGTCATTTCGCCGTTTGTCGGCGGGGCTTTCGGAATGTCTCTGCGCCCGAATCAAACCCCGGCACTCGCGGCGATGGCGGCGCGTGAGTTGAAACGTCCGGTGAAACTTGTTCTTACCCGTCGGCAGTCGTTTACCACCAGCGGCTATCGTCCCCAGACCTGGCAAAAGGTCAGCCTGGGCGCAGACAATAAAGGAAAGTTGAGCGCGATAATCCACGAAAACACCACCAATACTTCAAACTATGAAGACTACTCGGAGAATACTGTTTCGGTCGCCCGGATGACGTATGCTTGTCCGAATGTGAGTCTCGATTACAAGGTCATTAAAACGGATTTACCGACACCGAGTGCGATGCGTGCTCCCGGCGCGGTATCGAAAATGTTTGCGCTCGAATGTGCGCTCGACGAACTTGCCCATCAGCTAAAAATTGATCCCATTGAATTGCGCCTCATCAACTACGCCGAAGTTGACCCCGACAACGGCAAACCCTGGACGAGCAAGGAACTGCGCGCCGCCTACCGGCAGGCGGCGGATAAATTCGGCTGGAGCAAACGGAATCCTGAGCCGCGATCAATGCGCGACGGCAAACTGCTTGTCGGCTGGGGAATGGCTACGGCAATCTGGGGCGCATTTCAGATGCCTTCTTCGATCCGCATCGCCGTCAGAGCCGACGGCACCGCGCTCGCCCAAGCATCCGCGAGCGATATAGGTCCCGGAACTTATACGGTTATCACGATGATCACCGCCGAACATCTGGGCATGCCAGTCGAAAAAGTGAAATTTGAACTCGGTCGCTCGGATCTTCCGCCCGCCCCGCACCAGGGTGGTTCATATACAACAGCGAGCGTCGGCGCGGCGGCTGTCGGCGCGGCGCGCCTGATTCGGAACAAACTCGTTGAACTGGCGAACAGGCAAGCGAACTCGCCGTTCAAAAACGCGACGGCCGACCAACTTCAATTTGAAGACGGCAAAGTTTCCCTAAAAAGCAATCCCGCGCAAACTTTAAGTTACAGCGAAATTTTGCGCGGCAACAACTTACCGGAAATCGTCGAAACATACGAAGCGAAGCCTTCTCCCGAACGCGAAAAGTATGCGACAGCGACACACGGAGCACAGTTCGTCGAGGTCAAAGTTGACCCGGATTTGGGAACTGTGCGGGTGACAAGGATTGTCGAAGCGACGGCTTGCGGTAAGGTGATGAATTTGAAAACCTCGCATTCGCAGGAGATGGGGGGAGCTGTCTGGGGCATCGGGATGGCTTTGCATGAAGCAACGGAAGTTGACCACCGCTACGGGCGAATGACAAACACGAGTCTGGCGGATTATCACGTTCCGGTTAATGCTGACATTTTCAAAATTGAGACCGATTTTGTCGAAGAAAACGATAAAATCGTCAACGAATTAGGTGTAAAAGGAATGGGCGAAGTCGGACTGATCGGCATCCCGGCGGCGATTGCCAATGCTGTATTTCATGCGACCGGGAGACGCGTCAGAGATTTGCCGATCACGCCCGACAAATTGTTGTAGCCGGGGCAGCCGTGCGAAAAGTTGGCGGAGAAACTCTCCGGAACTAATTTGCAAACAGTTTATATACTGACAGTTTTTACAAATTTAAAAAAAAGAAAGATGACACAGATTTCAACAGAATCGGATTTTATAACCTTGATCAACGTTTTTGAAGTAAAACCCGAAAATCAAGAGGAATTACTAAAGACCTTGGTTGACGCAACAACAGAAACAATGGAAAATGTGGATGGATTTATATCCGCCAACTTTCACGTAAGTTTCGATAAAACGAGGGTAACAAATTATGCACAATGGAAAAGCGTTGAACATTTTAAAAAAATGTTGACCGATTCGCAAGCATCTGTGCATATGAAAAAGGCAGAGGAACTTTGTGAAAAATTTGATGCTAATACCTACAAAGTTGTCTGGACACATTCCCGCTGATTTATGAAGTATTATATAATCGCAGCTTCAAAGGACCACGTTCAAGTCGGCATGGAGGAAGGGATTGCTCAGGCGGGACACGGAAAAAAAAGTCAATTGGACAAACTGGATAAGGACGATTGGGTAATTTATTATTCCTCAAAGGACAAAGACGGAAAGGCCTATCAGAAATTTACTGCAATTGGACAAGTGGACGATAAAGAGCCATTTCAAGTAACAATAAGTGCTGATTTTAAACCTTGGCGCAGAAAAATCAACTACTACTCCGTTAATGAGTTAGAAATACGACCGATTTTAGACGATTTGAACTTTATTACCAATCGAAAAAAATGGGGCTTACATTTAATGTCTGGCTTTGTCGAAATCAAAGAATCAGACTTTAAACTCATTGCCGAACAAATGCTGACACACAAGAAAACCTTTAGTAACACTGTATAAGCGTAACGTGGGCTGAACTGCCGAATTTGAGCTATTTTGCTCCTTGAAAACTTAGCGGTAAATGGACTGGAATAGCTCCAAAATCCGGACTACGCTATACTGGACTTTTAGCGGTCAGTATAACGACCGAAATATAATGGAACAAAACAACCTGACAATGAAAATAGAAAATGGATAATACCGCTTATCATAACATCATTAAGGCGATAAAAAATTTTTGTTTTATAAGTGACGAAGATAAGTAGATAAAGATAAATAGTCGTCACTTTTGTTTTTTTGGCAATAATTGTATATCATTTCTGAATGCGACAGATAAAATTAACCTCATCAGAAAGAGAGACCTTAAAGCATGGTCATAAAAACCACGCTAAACATCAT
>JBGTCS010000157.1:0-1598 GCA_041748715.1 Pyrinomonadaceae bacterium
GCCATATTCGTCAACATCGACCAGATCGCGGAGTTTAAATATGACGGGAAAAGGTGTGTCCTCGTTAAATTCCGTCGAATCGGCATCCCGCAAACCGCAGACGGTTCGGGCAAATTCGATACACGCCGTCTGCATTCCCAAGCAGATGCCAAAGTACGGCGTACCCGATTTTCTGGCGTATTTTATCGCTTTTAACATCCCCGAAATTCCGCGTTTGCCAAAACCGCCGGGTACGAGAATCGCGTCAAATTCCTGAAGTTCGTTTTCATAATCGTCCTTCATCAATTTTTCCGACTCTATCCATTCGACGCTCACGCGCAGGTTATTGGCTACACCGGCGTGGGTCAGTGCTTCGCGCAGGGACTTGTACGAATCCTCGAGTTCGACATATTTTCCGACAATGGCGATCTTGACGGCTCCGCCGGTCGGATCCTTGATCGTCGAAACAAGCTCTCGCCATTGCTTGAGATCGGCGGTCGGAAATCGTTCGCCGAGCTTCAAATCTTTGACGATCAGATCGTCCAAACCCTGTTCGCGAAAAGCCAGCGGTACCTCGTAAATCGTTCCTACGTCGAGGGCCGAGATAACCGCACCTTCCTGGACATTGCAAAATAACGCGATCTTTTTTCTCAGATCGACCGGCAGAGCTCGGTCCGACCGGCAAAGAAGGATGTCCGGCGAAATACCGATCTCGCGAAGCTCGCGGACGCTGTGCTGTGTGGGTTTAGTTTTCAATTCGCCCGCCGCCGCGATAAACGGGACGAGAGTCACGTGGATAAAGATAGCGTTTTCACGCCCCTCTTCGTTGCCCATTTGCCGAAGCGCTTCTAAAAATGGCAGCGACTCGATGTCGCCGACCGTTCCACCGATCTCGACGATCAGAACGTCAGGCTGGTGAAGATCCGCGACCTTTCGGATCGCCATTTTGATCTCGTCAGTAATATGCGGGATGACCTGGATCGTTTTGCCGAGATAATCGCCACGGCGTTCCTTTTCGATCACGGACAGATATATCCGGCCGCTCGTCCAGTTATTCGCCTGCGAAAGCTTTGCGCTTGTAAACCGTTCGTAGTGCCCGAGATCGAGATCGGTTTCGGCTCCGTCATCGGTGACGAAAACTTCGCCGTGCTGAAACGGCGACATCGTGCCGGGATCAACATTTATATACGGATCGAGTTTCATCATCTGCACGCTCATCCCCCGGGTTTCGAGCAAACATCCGATCGAACTCGCCGCCAAACCTTTACCCAAACTAGAAACAACACCGCCAGTAACAAATATGTATTTTGTTTTTTTCTCAATCATTATTTTCTCCGTTTACCGTTTCAATATTGTTCATGCCATCGGCTTTTCCTTCGCGCTTCTTTTTTCTGTAGGTGCCCTCTTTCATTTGCAGTCGAACTTCCTTTGCACGGGCCTCTGCGGGATTCGTAATGTCGTGCAAGGCATTCATTAAAGCTCCCGCCATCGTTGTATTTTCCGCGGCACCTTGTTCGAAATCGTCCGAGGTTCGCACCCGCGGATTGGCGAGGACCTTAATGGCCATGATCGCCCCAACGACCAACAATACAAGAAATGCAAGTCCGATCCAGTCACTC
>JBGTCS010000158.1:0-3937 GCA_041748715.1 Pyrinomonadaceae bacterium
CCGAACCCCGGCCACGTGGGGGATGAATCCGGCGACTGATGTGTATTTTGATAACAGCCCCGTATTTAATATTTCGCCCGCGGCTTTATCGTCAGGCGATATCAGGCCGTTGTTATGGTTTGATAATTCCACACCGCTGCGCAGCGGCTGGTCGTGGGGCCAATCTTATCTCACGAACAAGGTAACTGCCTTTGAGGCAAAGGTCGGCGACGGGAAATTGTTTACATTTGGCCCCGAGATAACATTCAGAGGCCAGGCACACGGCACTTTTAAGCTGCTGTTCAATCAACTATATAAAGCCGCGGCCCCAAGATAATTTTTTTACGGCCAAAAAAAAGGCGGAACCACCTGCATTAGCGGGTGGGTTCTTAATGCCATGGTGTTGAAGAAGAACCCATCCGCTCACGCAGATGGTTCCGCCACTGGTTCAGCGTCCAAAACCCCAGTGCACAAGCCCGCGCGTGAGCAAGGGCGTATCGCGCAACTCGGAGGTACGCCTTCACAAAACCTAACTCGGATGTATCGCCCTTGCTAACGCGCGGGCTTGTGCATTCGATGCCGACATTCTGGCGCCGCAAATTTAGTTATTCCAAACCATTTACTATTTCAAATACCTTCTCTAGGTCGATATCCGCGATGCTGGGCGTTTTGCGGCAAATCTCCATCAACAGACGGTCCTGGGCGTTTCCCTTTTCTTTCGCCGTCGAATACGGCATATCTTCGCGAAAGGTGACCATCGAATATTTAGAGAAATATTCGGGAAAAGTTTGCTCGAGCCGTGTCTCTAATTTCCTCTTTCTGAGAAAAACCGGATCGGCCACGGCGTCCCTCATCTCATAAAAGTTCTCAACCGCCATATCCTGGATCGCATCGGTGTTCGGCTTTCGAACGGCGAAGTATTCTTCGTAAATGGTTTTCCAGTTTGGGCCGTGTTTGCCTATCAGACTGTCGAGAACGCGAACGTCCTCGAAAGCACAGTTCATGCCCTGACCGTAAAACGGGACCATCGCGTGGGCCGCATCGCCGAGGAGCAAAACTTTTCCGTCGATATTCCACGGCTCGCACCTGAGCGTTCCTAGTTTGCCAGTCGGATTTGTAAAGAAATCTTCTGCAAGCGTCGGCATTAGCGGCAGCGCATCCGGAAATTCGTTCTGAAAAAACTCCTCCGCCGATGTTTTATCCATCAGCCTTTCGAATGACGGCTCGGAATTAGAATCTGAAGCCGTCCCACTCTGATCTTTGTGTGCAAGAAATAATGTGCAGGTAAAACTGCCATCGAAATTTGGCAGTGCGATCATCATGAATTTATGACGCGGCCAGATATGGAGGGCATTTTTCTCGATGAGGAACTCTTCGGAGCCTCCGGCAGCAGGTGTAATGCCCGATTCGACGGCTGACGGGATCACAAGTTCCTTATACCCGTGATCCAAAAAATCGGACGAGACTCTGATGCCATTGATCTGCCGCGCCATCGCCTGTCTAACGGCGGAACCCGCTCCGTCAGTCGCAATCACGGTATCGCCGGTTGCGATGCGATCGCCGACGAATTTGACCTCACCGCTCTGGCAATCAAAATCCACGCAAGGCTGATTGAAGATAAAACGGACATTTGGATACCGTTCGGCCTCGCTGATCAGAGCAGCGTTTAGCCCGCCGCGTGATACCGAGTTGATGTATTCCCCTGTTCGGCCCGAGTATGGCAAAAGCCTTTTATTGCCGGCAACCGGATGGATCATTCGTCCATTCATCGGGACGGCCTCGGCGAGCATATATTGGTCCATGCCTACTTCGCGCAGGGCGGCAATTCCCCGATCCGATAATGCCAGATTGATCGACCGACCGACCGCCACCGCCTCGAGCCGCATATCGCCGCGGGCCTCATAAACCTCAACATCGGCACCACGCCTGGCAAGATAAATAGCGAGCAGCGAACCGGCTAGGCCCGCACCAACTATAATAACGGTTTGATTAGACATAAAGGCGGCTAGAAGAAAATGGTAAATCCTTCTTGCTCAAAATGATCGTCATGTGTCAGCACCCGATAGATACTTCGTTCACGCATTGCTGACATTGAAATACAGTCGGTAAGGCTATAACCCTTGTCTTCTCTCTGCTGAAAAAGATTAAGCCCGGTTCGAAAGGTGAGAGTCGATTGTTCAAGCACGGCTATTTGCGGATGTGCAACGACGTGCCGGGTCATATGTCCAACGATACGCCGCCGGTGCAATCCAGCTTCGGAATAGAAATTAAGAAACTCGGTTAAAACTTCTTCGGTTGTAACTATTAAGGTCTGTGGATTTTCTTTATCGAAACGATCCACCGCGTCGTGCCATTGATCCGTTGGATTGGCAAGTGCGATCCAATAGAACGCATCGGCGAAGATTTCTTCCATCGTGAGCTATTTTTTCTTTTTTGGCGCACCGTAAAGATAGTGATCGTGATTCTCGGCTCCATCGGAAGGAAATTGTTCCCATTCATCCACGGGAAGTTCCGATCTAAGTTCGGCGAAGAGTTCGGAAATGGGTTTCGCCGTAGCCAGTTTTTCCGATTGCTTTAACATTTTAACGAAACGTAACACCTTGTCGAGGTCTTCGTTCGATAAAACGCTGATCTGACTTTGCACGATTTCTTGTAGATTTGCGGACATAGCTGGCCACCCCAGCGGATATTCTACTACATAAAAGAGTCAATAATCGAGGCATTTGGCGAGTATTTCGGCAAACTTTTGCACATCCGCGAACGAGTTGTACAACGGAACCGGAGCGACGCGAATTACGTCCGGCTCGCGCCAGTCGGCGGAAACTCCTGATGACAAAATCCGATCATGAAGCGTTTTATCAGCATTTCTGACACGCATCGAGAGCTGGCATCCCCTCTCAGCCAGATCCGATGGGGTGATTACCGAAATCCTTTCATCACCGATTGACGTCAACAGAAACTCAAGATATCCAGTCAGTTTTTCTGATTTTGCTCTAAGATTTGACATGCCCGCTTCGTCAAAGATTTCGAGTGACCCCCGCAACGCAGCCATTTGAAGGATCGGCGAATTCGAGACCTGCCAGCCTTCGGCACCGGCAATCGGGCGGAAATCGGGTCCCATCAGAAAGCGGCTCTCTTTATCGTGTCCCCACCAACCGGCAAATCGCGGAAGATCAAAACTGTGGGCATGCCGTTCGTGTATAAATGCACCGCCGACTGTGCCGGGGCCGCCATTCAAATATTTATACGAACACCACGCAGCAAAATCCACGTCCCAATCATGGAGTTGCAGTTCAAGATTGCCGGCGGCGTGGGCAAGGTCAAATCCGACAACGCAGCCTTTGCGATGCCCGACCTCGGTGATCGCCTGCATATCGAAAACCTGTCCCGTGTAATAATTTACACCACCGAGCAGAATCAAAGCGACCGAATCGCCCTGACGCTCGATAACCTCGATAATATCCTCGGTCCGCAGGGTCGATTCGCCTTCTCGGGGCGCAAGTTCGATCAAGTCCAAATCGTCAGTATTACCCTGGCCGTGACCGCTGCTCTCGTTAGCTGCGGTCACCGGTTCCGCCATATTCCGATGAAAATTGATCTGCGATTTCACAGCGTAGCGATCCGACGGAAACGCACCCTTTTCAATAACAATTTTTCGCCGCACCGGCGTCGGCCGGTAAAACGAGACCATCAATAGATGAAGATTGACCGTCAGCGAATTCATTACAACGGTTTCGATGGGTTTCGCACCGACGAGATCCGCCATCTGGGCGGTCAATAATTCATGATATGCAATCCAAGGATCTTTGGCATGAACATGCCCCTCGACGCCGAGTTTTTCCCAGTCGTTTAATTCCTGCTCAACATAACCGCGAACGGATTTGGGCATAAGGCCCAGCGAATTGCCGGTAAAATACACGACATCGTCGCCGTTCGACTGTTTAGGAACGTGAAATTT
>JBGTCS010000159.1:0-16661 GCA_041748715.1 Pyrinomonadaceae bacterium
CTCGACGGCTTGACCGCCGTCTCGACAAGTCCAAACGATGTCAGCATTCGTCGCGAGATCATCACCGGCGTCAAGGCACGCGCGCTTTTTGTCGTTCGCTCGACCAGCTCAAGACCCGGTATCTATCAGGTTAAATTCGAAATGCCCTGCGGCACAAAGGAATTGGTAGTTAGAGTGCGCTAGCTCGGTGGGAACGCCGATGAGCATGCGCGTCCTTTGATCTGATCGATACGGTAGCTACAGCGCATAAAAGTAGAAAGAAAAATGCATTAGACGGCGTCCGCATCGGAAAATCGAAAAAGCTGTGCACTAGAATTCCAAAACATCCCGCCAGAGCACCCACCGCGGCGTCTCGCCTTAGTCCGGTCGAATCCACAATTGTTTTCAGACCCTTGCGAAACAACAGATAAATGAATCCGACGACACAGGCGAAACCGGCCAATCCGGCATCCGCGAGCGTTTGCAAATATTCGTTATGAGCCTGTTCAACGCGAAACTGGCCTCTCCAGGTGTCGTGTTTTGTAAATGCCGTGCCAAACGCTTCGAATCCGGCTCCAAAGAACGGATGTTCAAAAAAGATCTGGATCGCTATCGGCCAAAAATGAGCCCGGCCGCTGGAAAAATCGCCATCTGCCTTAACGGCACCGATGCCTCTCAGTAACGAGTCATTTCCGCCGAGGAGAAGCACGCTGCCAAATATGACGACGACAATCGCCACGCCCGCAGCGGCCAGTGCGACCTTTCGCGGCATTCCGACGTCTCTCGATTCGGATAGACTATCACCCGACCACCGTCCTGAGAGAAAATTCAAAACAGTCACAAACGCAAGCACCGCGCCAAAGCCCAAAAGCCCGCCGCGCGAACTGGTCAAAACGATCGCGATGCCCATGATCACAACCGCGATTGCGAGTAGTATTTTTTTATCCTTGCGAGTAGTTTTTCCAAACAACAATCCGAGAGCGACGCCGCCCGTCATCTGCATAAATGATGCGAAATGATGCTGATTTACAAACGGCCCAAACGGAATCGCATGCGGCGTGCTGCGAATACCATAAATGCCGTCCGGATTAGCAAGCCGCTGCAATATACCAAAAAACGCCATAAATGCTCCGAATATGACGATCATCAGGACAACTTTCTTAAACCGGCGTTCCTGATTGATAAAAGCCAAACAGGCTGAGAAAAAAACTGCGTAAACCACGAGCTTTATTAGAAAAAACCTAGTCGAGTACGGATCCACCGAAAGAGCTTGCGACACGGGAATCCCGAGGACTTCGCCTCCGCTCGCGCTACCCAGGGGCAAGAGTTGAATGATACCGATCAACAAAAAGCCGATAAGGGGCAACTGTAATGAGCTTGAGTTGATCAACATACCATCGGTTCGCCACGCCTCGGCGAGCCACAGCACAATGATCAGAGCCCAAAAAATCAGGATAAAAACCCACGTCACATTGTCCACCGCGCCAAAGATCACCGTCGAAAATACGGGTATCATGCAAAGCAAAAAAAAGATCAGCGAGCTGATGCGCGACGATTCGTCACCCGGAACGATAAGCTCGGTGTGGAAGATCGGAGTTTTTGGTTTTGTTATCTCGCTCATCTATAAACGTCTAAGTGCAATATCGTCAAACGACAGCCGGCCGCTGACCCGGCATGCCGGGCCGCCGCAACCCTCTCGAACCAGCCGGACAATGATGCCGTCAACAGTGTCAGGAACCGTAAAAACCGTTTTCAGTATTGCCCAGTCCCCAGCCAAAATCATCGGCGGTGTACTTGCGATGGCGGCTGTCGTAGCGGCATCGGCGACCTCCCATTTAAAAACAGCGGCGGTTGTTAGATCCGCCCGATAAAACATTTCTAATTCATATCGGGCGCCCGGCTCAACTGCGACGGTCTGAGATATCGTTCTAAAGTCCTTGGATTGGATCGTATTGAACAGAATAAAGAGGCCAAACTTTCCCGAACGTTTTTGGCTGTCGCTGAGACCGATCTGAGGTTCGCCGCCCTCGGCGATCCGCCATTCAAAGCGATTAGCGCCTTTCTGCTTTACTTCATTTTCAAAACTTCCGTTCGCCATCTGCCCGATGACTGGTTTGACGGTGTCGACGGTTTGTAGATCGGCCGTGATCCGCGAGGCAAGTCGGAATTTGTTCGCCGCGGCCATTTTTTCCGCCAGCGCCTCGCCGAGTTTTATTTGTTCGGTCGATCTATTTTGGGCGGGGAGCTTGGCCCATGCCTCGTAAGATTCATCGAACCGCTCAGCCGCAGCCAGAGCGGTCGTCAGCGCCGCGTTTGTCGTTTCGCTGTCGCCTAATACACACCTGACCTCGACAACATTACCGTCAAAAATCTGAAGTGCGGTGCTAACAGCCGCTGGCGAAAACACCGGATCGGCCGCCGCAGCCTGGGCGGCCAGTGCAAACCCTTCGTCGGTATTCCCTTGCCTGAGCAAAAAATTACCGACTACCCATTGCACGGCTGCGTAATTCGGAGCGAGTTCCAACGCCTTTTTGTAGGCCGCTTCGGCGCCCGTGGTGTCGCCATTCAGGTTGCGGGCCTTGGCCAGATTCTGCCAGAGATAATAATTAAATGGCGAAAGGCTTACCGCCAGTTCATACTCGTTCAACGAACGATCGAGATCGCCCGGATCGAATGTCTTTTCCAAAAACAGGGCCGCTACGAAATGAGTCTGCGGGTCGGCCGGAGCCATCTCGACCAACCAGTCGACGACCCGTCTCGAATCGGGCTGTCTGAGATCTATCCGCGTTGCAACCGCGTTTGCAAAATTCCATCGAATAAAAAACCAGGTTGCCGCCAGACAAATGATCGCCGTCCCGATAAACAAGATCCGGGCGAGTTTTGGTTCTATTTTTAAGAGCTTTAGTGCCAAAATTAAGTACTTTTTCTTTATATGAGATCGACCGGTTCGATCTTGATCTGCGCGCGTTTTAGCGTGATGTTCGAATCAAAACAAATGGCTCGGATCGCTTTCAATTTTTCCGGCGGCATATTACGAACCGAGATCAATATTTCGGCGATTTCCTTTTCCCTGCAAATATCTTCAAGTGTTCCATTGCCGTCATAGACTTTGAGACCGTGGATAACCTTGTCCTTTTTCAACGGATCGTCGTCAACAAATCCGACCGGTAAATAATTCCATTCGGGGTTGTTATTTAGCTCACGCAGCACCATTTCGCCGCCATCGCCGGCTCCGTATATAAGGACCTTGCGGCCGTCCCCTGAAACCGGAAGCGGCAGAATCTGTCGGATCACGCGGAACGCCATCCGGCTGCCAACCACCGCGAGGAGCAGCAGCAGGCCGTCGAGAATAAAAACGGTTCGCGAAAAACCTTCGAACCGGTAAATTAGCAGAATAGCCAAAACGCTCAAAGCCGAGCCGAGCAGGACGCCTTTGGTAAAGGTAATAAAATCGCCAATGCTGGTGTATCGCCAAAGCCCGCGGTAGACCCCGACGGCTAAAAATGCCCCGATCTTGATAAGGATCAAAAGCGGAAGCGTGGCAAGAAACAAGTTCCAGCTGCTCGAACCCTCAAAGGATCTATAAAGCAGTGCCCATGCCGAATAGTACGCAAGCGTAACTAGAAAGGCGTCGAGAAAAACCTCAAAAATTCGCCGCTTATGCGACACGTTGACCAAAAATGCAAATACCGCGTTATCGCTGACGGCGCGCTCGTCATCGTCGCCCTCATAGACTTTTACCTTTGAAAGATAGACACCAATGATAACCAGAACGACCGTAAAAAACCCGATCAAGGCAAAACTCTTTACTGGCCCGATCTGTCCCACGAGCACCGCCAGTGCGCCCGCAATTACGGCAAAACCGTATAGCATCAAAACAGCCGTACGTTCGGATAAACCCAGAGCGACCAGACGGTGAGATGTGTGATCGCGGCCGCCTTGCGAAGCTTTGCGGCCCCAAAGCTTTCTAAGAACTGTGACAAAGGTCGTATCAAAGATCGGCACAAAAAGGATAAGAACCGGAACGGCCAGAATGGCCATTATGCCGCGTGAACGCCCGCCGACCTGATTGAGCAACACGGAACCTGAAAGCAGAAAACCGACAAACATCGACCCGCAATCGCCCATAAAAATAGACGCCGGATTAAAATTAAAGACGAGAAAACCGACGAGTGCCCCGATAAACGCGCTTGTTAAAAGTAATTCGTCCGTCAGGCCATTCGATGCAAAATTAACTGCCAGCGAAAAGGCGGCGATCGCCGAGATCCCGGCTGCCAGCCCATCCATATTGTCGAGCAGGTTTATGGCGTTTGTGATCCCGATGACCCAAAAGACGGTGATCCAGATATCGACGATCTCATAACCAGTGATCGGCAGTTTCAACCCCGAGAGCACTAAAATCCCGGCTCCGATCAGCTGTCCGATCAGTTTTTGATATGGGCGAATGTTAAAAACGTCGTCGATCAGGCCGACCACAAAAAGAAACGTGCTGCCGCCCATGACGATCAGCGATTCTCGGGTTATTGGAACAAAAGCAAAGTAGATCGCCACCGTCGCCACAAATATCGCGACTCCGCCGAGCATCGCTGTCGGCCGCTTGTGCCAACGGTCGGACTTTGGTTTGGCCACAAACCCCTGCCGGCGCGCGAATTTCCTGACGGCCAATGTGCATATGACCGAAAGCAGTGCGGCTGCGGCACCGACAAAAATTGGGTTTGAAGTCAAACCAGGCATATTAACAAAAGGTAACGTTGGCGACCCGATGAACGTTGCTCCGTCGTTTCGCTTCCGCATCCGCCGGGATCGGTTATTCGACCGCTATTACATGCCAATTATCGCAGAAAATCAACTGTTTTGCGTCTTTCGGTCAAAGGCTGAGATTCGATCGGCGTGACGGGCAAGCAGCATCTCGTAAACTTCGGAAATATCGGCGACCATTTTTTCGGTGCGAAAGTTCGGGTCGACGTGCCGCCGGCCATTCTCGCCGAATTCCTTTCTCAGTTCTTCGTCTTCCAGAAGACGGGCAACACCTTCGGCGAGTCCGACTGAATCAAACGCCTCAACCAGGTAACCCGTTTTGTCGTTTATTACAACTTCGCGGGCACCATCGATGTCGAACGAAACGCATGGTTTACCCATCGCCAGAGACTGCGGCAGAACGCGAGCCAAGCCTTCGCGCAGAGACGTATGAACAACGACATCCATTGCCGAGATCATTTCGGGGATACGCGTCCGGTCGATCAAACCCGCAAAGACAAAATTTTCCAGAATGCCGTATTCCTTGGCCCGTTTCTGTAAATGCTCCAAAAGCATGCCGTCGCCGATCAGGAAAAATCGGACGTTTGGGATCCGTTCTACGATCCCCGAGGCCGCGTCCATCAATTGGTCATGGCCTTTTAGCGGGAAAAGCCGTGCGATCTTTCCGACCACCGGAGCATCGAGCGGGATGCCGAATTCCTCCTTGACCTTGTCGGCATCAAATTTTGCATTTAGAAACCAGTCAAGCTCCATTCCGCTATAGACAGTGCGAAATTGCTCCGGTTTGTCGATGCCCGCCGCAATAGCTTTCTCAGAGATCACATCCGAAACACTAATAAAAAAGTCGGTCACCGGAGCACAGATCTTTTTCGTCAGCCACCACGCGCGGTTTACGATCCACGGCTGGTAATCGTGAAAAACCAGGCTGTGCAGCGTATGAACGATCAGCGGGGTTCCGGCGAGCCAGGCCGCGAGGCGGCCGAGAACTCCAGCTTTTGACGAATGGGTGTGAACAATGTGATAGCGTCCGGCTTTTATCAATCGATAGAGCTTCCAAAACGCGGCGAGGTCCGAGAAGGGATTTATATTGCGGCCCATTTCCGGCAGGACGATCAGATGGGTCGTCTCGCGGGCCTGCGAAAGCAATTCGCCCTCACGGCCTTTGTCGATGCCGCTGACAAGCGTCACATCGTATTCGGGCATCGCGTCCAGGCCAACGACCGAGAGAAGAGTGTTCTCCTGTGCCCCGCCGACGATCATCCGCGTGATAATGTGAAGCACTCGAATTGGCTCGCCGGCCGCCCGCTTATTGGTTTTATGGGATTGCTGCTCAGATGTCATTAAACCCGGGTTCGTCATTAGCCTAAAATCTCCGATTCTGTGCGCAAGCCCGCGCGTAAGCAAGGGCGTACCTTCAACATGCGTGTTACGCCCTTGCTTACGCGCGGGCTTGCGCCTTAGGGTATTAATCTCAAAAACCTCCAACGCCTGATCTGGGTTACAAAAATTCGCGTGAGTAGAGATTTGGCTGAATTCGCCAAGTTCGCGGTCTACCTTATTGAACCAAAGACCACGATTTTATGTAAAGTTCCCGAAAAGTAAATGCCCGTCTCAAACGTCGGCCACCACAAGATAATCGCGATCAAGATGAATCATTTCGTAATTTGTAACGCCGGATTGTTTTAAAATGTCGCGAACCTGGCCTTCTCTGTAAAGAAAGAGCGGTGTACCTTTCATCCAAAATCTAAATTTCCGGAGCGGAATGCGCCATTCGACCGCCTTTGGAAAGCTCATGATCAGCTTGCCTTTTGTCAGCTCGCGCATACGGGTGATGATCGGCACCGGCTCCTCGATATAATCAAAAAACCCATTGCCGGTGCAGGCGTCAAACGGGCCTTCGCTCTCGTCAATCGCGTCTGGAAATGTGCCGACGCGGAATTCGCACCGATCCGATAAACCGGCTTCAGCGGCTAATTTGTCGGCGATCTCGATCATCGCCCTGGCAAAATCGACACCGATCACTTTTGCGGCGCCCTTTTCGGCGAATGCAAAACAGAACCGCCCGGAACCGCAGCCGACGTCAAGTATCTTTTTGCCGGTTAAGGGTTCGAGTTTTTCAACATTTAACTCGAGTCGCTTTTGCACGACACCGCGCCAATAGTTGTCGATAAAACCGGCGATCAAGCCTTTTTCTTTGGCATAGATCGCGTCAAACCGAGCCGCGTCGTCGTGAAAATGGTCGCGAACTTTTATTTCGACAACTGTGTTAGAAACTTCTTTGGTCATAATTATCCGTTAATTCCCAGCACCTCTTTCATTGGAGCCATTTTGAAATCGCGGAGCAATTTTTTCAGACGCCGCTCCGTGGCGCCGAGATTAAAATAGTGCGTCAAAGCAATCCGCCGCGGCACGTCAATCCGCGGATGATCCGGATCGAGTTCCCACGGGTGCAAGTAAAACGTAACCGGCTCGCCCGACCGATTTACAGACTTGATCGCCTGCTTAGTTACCTGATAGGGATAGATGCGAAAATATGCTCCGCCCGAGATCGGCATCGTAAACCCAGGGAGTTTTAAGGTCGAGATCGGAAATTCGATAAATTCAAATTTTTCGCGTTTGATCTTGTACGGAAACCGCGGAGAGTCCGCGATGCCATATCGGTAATTGAGAACCGGAAAAATACTTGAATCGTATTTGATCCCAAGCTCGCCGAGAATATCCAATGCCCACAGCGAGTCCTTGGTGATCGAAAAAAATGGCGCCCGGTGGCCAAGAACTTTTTTTCCGGTCAAATCTTCCAAAAATCCGATCGCCCTTGTCAGTTCCGTCTTGAATAATTCTGGTTCCTGTTTATAGATCAACGTGTGCGAAAATCCGTGGGTCCCGATCTCATGCCCCTCCGCTTCGATCCGTTTTACGATCTCGGGGTGTTTTTCGGCGACATAGCCGAGCATAAAAAACGTTGCTTTTGCACCTGCCTCATCCAGTATTTTCAACAGTTTATCGCCGACGGACTCGATCCGGTCCTCGTATTTATCCCAATCGGCGTACGGAATCTCGATGCCTTGATACCAGTCTTCAAAATCGATCGTTAGTGCGTTTGTGATTAATGGCCTTTCCATATTTAGAGGACGCTAAATTCCTTTTCTGAAAGTCCGGCCTGTTTCAGTATGCTGCGGATCGTACCGCCTGCTACTTCTCTGTGTTTGGGAACCATAACAACCCTGGTTCCGGCATCGATCACTTTGATAAATTTTAGATGAATGCCGGACTGTGCAGCTTCGTAAAACCCAACGGCTAAAAGGCGTCGCCGAACCTCTCGAAAAGAAACTGGTTTCATGCTGGAATCTCAAATTCGAGCCTTTGTACACGAGGAATAATCGTGGCCACTGGTGGCGTGAAATAGAGCTCCAAAGCGTCGCGTAAATGGTCTATTGCCTCGTGCTCGGAATTACCTTGGGAAGCCACATCGACATCCAAACATTGAGCAACAAACCATTCACCTTCTTTCCAGACGACAAAACTCATGTCCTTTTTCATACGAGCCTCCCTCACCCAATTACCGAGAACCTTCAAAGGCAACCGGCAAGCAAGCCGCGCCCCGCGTATTTCAGCGAGCGGCGGCAAACGTGACGACAGTGCGGGGAAGCCGCTGCCGGTTACCAAGCCTCTATTTTATACCACCGGCCGGCAAAATGGCACCCAACACATTCGTCTTGCCGGCAAGAAATAGGTGTTAAGTCCGAAGTCATAGGTTAAGAATTTGAGCTTCGAGCTTCTAACCTCGCACCATAACTTACTTCGGAAAAACTCCTCGCGTGGAATCGACATTATTGCGAGTCAATAAAACGCTGAAACCAAAGCTCGAGCATTAGTAGCGTCCAGAGCTGAAATGCGTGATCGCGTTCACCTGACGTGTGCTCATAAACATATCTTTCCAATATCTCTTGTCTTACAATCCCGCGTTTGAGCGATTTTTCCGAAAGCAAAACGCTGCGGACAAAATCCTTCATCTCGCCACGAAACCAGTTGCCGATCGGCACGCCAAAACCCATCTTGCGGCGATAAATAACTTCTTTTGGTACGAGGCGGGCGGCAACTTTTTTGAGCAGAGATTTTGTTTCAAAACTGCGCATCTTCAAGGATTCAGGCAGCGACGCCGCAAACTCGATAAGATTGTGATCGAGAAACGGCGAACGCGCCTCAAGCGAATTAGCCATCGACGCGATATCGACCTTGACCAGCAGATCGTTAGGCAGATATGTCATCTGATCGGTCAGAAGCGTCGCATCGAGCGTCCCAGTGCCGTTGGCTTTTGCAAACCAATTTTCAAGGAGCTCCGACGCGTTTTGGCCCGAAACTGCTGACGCGAAGTCTGAGGTGTATATCTCGGCTTTCGCGTCGCGGTTGAATGTCGACATCCAGCGAAAATAGCGTTCGGTGCGCGGCAGATTTGCGGCTTTTAAAAATCTCTTCGCGTCACGAAAGCGGCTTCTTTTCAGCTCAGAAGTCGGCAGCAGATTAACCGGCGTCTCGACAAATATTTTTCTGAGCGCTGACGGAACGCGTGCGTAAGCCTCGGCCATCCGCATCGCCGTATAGCGTTCGTACCCGGCAAAACTTTCGTCACCGCCGTCACCGTTTAGCGCGACCGTGACATGTTTCCGTGTCTCCTTTGAAACATAATACGTCGGTATCGCGCTCGAGTCGGCGTACGGCTCGCCGTAATGTTCAACCAAGGTTGGAATAACATCGAGAGCGTTCGGACGGACAATAAATTCGTGATATTCGGCGCCGACATGTTCGGCTACGCGTTTGGCGTATTTGAGTTCGCTAAAATCCTGCTCCTCAAAACCGATGGAAAAAGTTTTGACAGGTGTCGAACTCTCTTGTGCCATCAGCGCGACGACCGCCGACGAATCAACACCGCCCGAAAGAAAGGCGCCGAGCGGAACTTCAGAAATCATTCTCAACCGCGTCGATTCGCGAAGGATACGGGTCGTTTCCTCGATCGCTTCGTTTTCGGTGATCTTAATTTTTTTTGAAAAATCCGGCTGCCAGTAGCGGCGAGTTTCGATCTGGCCTTCCTTCCACATGAGCCAGTGGCCCGGTTCGAGCTTGCGGATTTGCTTAAAGGCGGTCTGCGGCGCCGGAACGCAAAGGTACGAAAAATAGCTGTCTATGGCCTCGAGGTCGACCTCACGTGAAACCGAAGGATGTTTGAGAACAGCCTGAAATTCGGAACCGAAAATAAGATCGCCGTTTGTTTGGTGAGAATAAAGGATCGGCTTTTTGCCGACGCGGTCGCGGGCCAGGAACAACGATTTTTCGGTTTCGTCCCAGATAGCAAGGGCAAACATCCCGCGCAGGTGCTGAAGGCAATCTACTCCATATTCGTCATAAAGGTGGAGAACGACCTCGGTGTCCGATTTTGTATAAAGTTTGTGGCCCCGCGCTAACAGGCCTTCTCGGAGAGTTTGATAATTATAAATTTCGCCGTTAAATACGATGGCCTGTGTTTTGTCTTCGTTGTAGATAGGCTGCTGGCCACTGGCAAGATCGATGATCGAAAGGCGACGCATGGCAAGACCGACGTTTTGATCGGTGTAAAATCCGTCTTCATCTGGCCCGCGGTGAATGATCGCCTGATTCATCGCCTCAAGACAGGCGCGATCAACCGCGTTCCTGTTAGCATTTACAAATCCGGTAATTCCACACATTTTTGTTAGTTATCGTTTTCGTCCCGAGAATCTTGATCAGTCTCATTTTCCTTAACTTTCGGTTCGAAATTTGCTCTTAGCTGTTCTTCGACCTGCCTTTGAGCAGCCGCGCGCAGGATCCTCTTGTTTTCACGCTGTTCCTTAAAAACGGTCCATCCGACCCCGACCAGAATAAACAAAAATACCTGTATCTGGGTCCGCTGCCGGTATGCCGTGCCGACATTTCCCTGAAATATCGAATAAGCTATGGTCAGCATCAAGCTAAAAATAAGGATCGGGAACGCATTGCGTAGTTTGTGCTGGATAGCGTATTTGAGACCTATCACAAGCAGAGGTATCATGCTCCACCAAACCAGGATCTCGGGTATCGTGATCGCCTGGCGAAGGTTTGTCGCTTGCCACGGAAAGGGCGCAAACATCAGATAAGCAAACCCAAGCGGGATCGCTGACAGGGCTCCCTCGGCGGTCGATACGTCCAGATCTTCGCCGAAACCCGAATCAGCCGCGCGAACCAGATCGGACCGGCTGCCCTGGACGCGGTCCAGGTTGCCAAACGTTGTCAGCTCGACGCTTACGTTTCGACCGACGCCCAGATATGCCAAGCCAACTCCCACAGCGATCAAAATGACCGTGCTTCGCAATATCGAACGCTTTGTGCTCGACATTCCCACCAGAAAGCTGCCGACGACCGCGACCACGACCATGTAAAAAATATAAAATCGAATCGATAAGATGCCGAAGAGCGATACGATCAACACCCCGACGGCCGGGTAGTTGAACCGCGACTGAAGCTGGAGCACCATCGTCATTGCCGTTACCAGCAAAAATATGATCAAACCGTCTTTTAACAATTGGCCCGACCAGATTACGAATGACGGGAATATCGCTATCCCAATAGCGGCAAATTTGGCGACCTTTACGTTACTAAAGATTTTTTTAGCGCAAAAGAAAACCATCGGAGCCGTTGCCGCGCCGATGACCGCACAGAACGATTGGGCGGCAAATATATTCCGCCCAAAAATGTAGTAAATAAAACCCGTGAGGTAATACATACCCCAGGCGACACCGCTTGCCGGATCGAAATCATTTATCACCGCACCTGTAAGTTGGGCCCGGCCTGTCCACACTTCGACAAGTTCCGCACCACGGATATCGTAGGCAAATGCATCACCGCCGAAAAACTCCCGTAGTTCGAAAAGATGAACAAAGAGCCCGAACCCCATTCTTACCGCGAGGGCGACCAGAAATGCGGTCGTGATAAATTCTTTTTCGTCTGTGTACTTTCGAAAAATGATCAGAAAACCAGCCGACATCAGAAACACCAACGCAATGGCTGCCGCGCCGTCCGGGAAATCGACCAGCACGATTCCCATTGCGACTACCAACACGCATGCAAGTGTAATAAAGCGGTTCAGCATCAGGCATTGGCCTCGCGAAGCACCAGATTATTTTCCAGGACCAGAGCGTCAAAGTTGGCGTTTCCAAACGTGTTGATCGCGTCCTGCGGCGTGCAGACGATCGGCTCCTGCACATTGAAAGATGTATTCAGAAGCATCGGGATCCCGGTGATCTTTTTGAATTCGTTTATCAAATTCCAGTAGCGCGGATTGGTTTCTTTATTGACCATCTGCGGGCGAGCGGTTCCATCGACATGAACAACGGCTGGGATTTTGGATTTATAATTTTCCGCAACCTCGATCACCGTGATCATAAACGGGTCGTGGTGTTCGACCCCAAAGACCTCGGTTCCGTGTTCTTCAAGCATCGACGGAGCAAGCGGACGAAACCATTCACGAAGTTTTACTTTGTGATTCAGGATCTCGCGCATATCTGCCCGACGCGGATCGGCCAGAAAACTACGTGCACCCAGCGCCCGCGGTCCAAGCTCCATCCGCCCATTGAACCAACCGATGATCGCTCCATCGGCGATCATTTTAGCTAGTTTTGGCAACAGATCTTCGTCGGGCAATGTTTCGTACTTGAGACCGGCTGTATCGAGAGCGGCGCGGCACTCTTCGTTTGAAAATCCGGGCCCCCAATAGGCCGAGTTCATTACAAACTTTCGCGGATTGCCGAGTTTCTGATGCCAGACCATCATCGCCGCACCAAGAGAACATCCCGCATCGCCCGCCGCTGCTTGCACGTAAAACCGTTTGAATGGCGTTTCGTGAAAAATACGGCCGTTCATCACAGAATTAAAAGCAACGCCGCCGGCCATACAGAGATTTTCCTCGCCAGTCATCTCTTTGAGATTTTTGATCAGGTGTATCGCAGTGTCCTCGACAGCTTTTTGGGCCGAACACGCGATGTCCCAATGATGCTCAGTCAGCTCTTCGTTTGGAAGACGCGGTGGTCCGAGTTCTTTTATAATGGCGTCGGGAAATTGGTAATGCTTGGCGAGATGATGATCGAGTACGCGAATATTAAACTTGAAATCGCCGCTGCCGTTGGTTGTCAGCACCTTTTCACGAAAAAAATCGTAATGCTTTGGCTGACCATAAGCGGCAAGCCCCATCACTTTCCATTCGTCACCGGCGAACATATCAAACCCGATAAAATTTGTCACCGCCGAATAAAACTGACCAAGTGAATGCGGCAATTTAATTCGTTTGAGAACCTCTATTTTATTAGCCTTTCCGCGCGAAAACAGCGTGGTCGTATCTTCGCCCGTGCCGTCCCACGTCATGATCGCCGCCGAATCAAACGGCGAAACGAAAAACGCCGACGCGGCGTGCGTCTGATGATGTTCTAGATAATGAAATCTGAATTTAGACGGACCAAAATGTTCACGCAGACGACGCGGATGCATAAACATCCCCAAGTAGCTGTCGCTTACCTGTGCAATACCGCGATCCGCCCTGGCTTTGAACATATCTTTTGATATGAATGCCGATTTTGCGGCTTGGACTGCTTTGTGGCGAAGTATCCACGGTTTCCAGTAATGCCCGACGTGCTCGACGTCCTTGAGCGTAATACCAGCGTGGTCGAGGCAAAACTGGATCGCACGATACGGAAACCCAGCGTGGTGCTTGACGCGCGAAAAGCGCTCTTCTTCGACAGCGGCAACAAGCTCGCCGTCCTTGATAAGCGTCGCCGCCGAATCGCCAAGCGTGGTTAGACCTAATATATACATTTGAAATCAGTCGGCAAGCGGCAATCCAAGATCGTAAAGTGCCTCCGGATCAAAATCCGCGCCGTTTGCCCATGCGACGCTGCCAAAACAAACTCGTACAGATCTAAATACATTTACGTCACGCAACTCACGAAAGATGCCACGGTCAAGATGGGGCTTCATGTCAAAAAGCTTTCTCTCGCCGTCTGCAAATGTGAGTTCCAGGAAATAATCGTCACGGGGTTCAACCCGTTTTACGTCACAATACATATTTATCTAAGTGGTTCAATTCGAAAAGGATTTTCGCCATTCTGACAAAGCTCCCAATTAGCCATAAGATCTTCTCTATGAATATCGATCCATACCGAGACAAATTTCGCTTGGCGAGCTGGAAAGTCACCCCTTAAAAGAGTCCCATCCGATATATTGAAGGAAGCATTAACGCCTTGATACGTAGCATGAATATGCGGCGGATTATGTTCTTTCGGGGGAAGTACATCCGAATAACGATTCCAAAAAATATCGAAAGTGTAGGCATGATTTCTTATTTTACCAGGCTCCGTTCGGCGAGTTCCGCCGTTGCACCTTCCACTTTATCTTCCGCTTCCTGTTCGGCAAGCCAATTAAGCAACTCGGCCAAACCCGTTTCGAGCGTGACTTTTGGTTCATAGCCAAGCAGCCGTCTTGCTTTTGAGATATCGCTGACGCAATGGCGGATGTCGCCTTCGCGGTATTTGCCGACGATGATCGGAGCGATGTCTTTGCCAAGTCCTTCGGCCAGAAGTTCGGCGATCTTCTTAACGGATGTAGCACGTCCAGTGCCGATGTTCATTGCCTGATAATCGCCGCCGTCAGTCTCGATAGCAAGCAAATTAGCCTGAACGATGTCGCTGACATGGACAAAATCGCGTGTCTGTTCGCCGTCCTCAAAAACGGTCGGAGCCTGATCGTTTAGCAACCGCGACGAAAATATTGCGCAGACGCCAGTGTACGGATTTGAAAGCGCCTGACGCGTCCCGTAAACATTAAAATAACGAAATGCAACAGTCGGTATCTGATACGCCCGGCCCACTGAGAGACAATATTGCTCCTGATCCTGTTTGGTAACCGCGTAGACCGATGTTGGGAAAAGCGGTTTTTCTTCAGACGTTCCGATCGTTTCAAGTAGACCGCCGCAAGTCTCGCATTTGAATTCCCAATCATGCGCCGCAAGCTGTTCATTTGGACGCAGAAACGGATTGACTGTCGTATCGCATTTTCGGCAGCGATATGCACCTTCACCATAGATCGACATCGACGAGGCGACGATCAGTTTTTTGAACTGCTTTGGCCGCTTTATCATCTCTTCGAGCAGTACTGCGGTGCCGAGATCATTAGCCTTAACATAGCGAACGATCTCGTACATCGATTGCCCGACCCCGACCTCGGCCGCCTGATGATAAACGACATCGATGCCGTCCAGAGCCTTTGATACGGCCTCGGCATCACAGACATCGGCTTTGATAAATTCAGCCGCCTTGTTCAAATGCGGTGGAGCCGACGGACCGTGGACTTGCTCAACGAGCGAATCAAGGATCCGAACCCGATGGCCGCGTTCGATAAGTGCGTCGACAAGATGCGACCCGATAAATCCGGCGCCGCCGGTGACCAAAATATTCATATTTTCCATTCTAAACCTTTTGTGCGACCCCCGCGGCAGCACGAAAAACCTCTAAAACTTTCGGAGCAATTGCTTTTGCCGAATACTCTTGTTCGACCGTTTTTCTTCCGGCGAGACCGATCTCGCGACGCAATCTTGGCGAGTGGATCAACTGTTTGAGCTTTTTGATCCATTCGGCCTTGTCCCCGGCTAAAAAGCCGTTCTCTCCGTCTTTAATGATTGTAGAATTTACACCAACGGGCGAGCAAATGGTCGGAATTCCGAGAGCCATGTATTGCAGGGCCTTGAGACCGCATTTTCCGCGGCTCCAATTTTCATCCGGCAGCGGCATCAGACCGATATCAATATGTCCGAGATCATCGATTTCTGTCTCGGAACGCCATTGGATCGCCTCGACGTCGACGCCCGCGAGTTTGTAGGTCGGCGTCCCGATAACTCGGAGCTGAAAGTCTTCGTCGCGGGCCAAATCCTGTAACACCTCGCGGATCGTATCCAAATGCTGTACCGTGCTAAAACTGCCGCTCCAGCCGATGGTTATGGTCTCCGGCTTGGAATTTTGTTCGACCAGCTTATATTTTTCGGTATCGATCGTCGTCGGAATGACGGTGACATGCGGATTGTACTGGCGCGAATATTCCGCCAGATATTCATTGCCCGGCATTATATGAGCCGACAGGCGGCAGATCTCGGCTGCCTTGCCCGGAAATTTTAAATAGCTAAGGTAGCCATTTGACGGGCTTTTGTAGGAAACAAAGATGGCGTCGTCAAAATCGAAAACCATCGGAACGCCCGATCGGGCGATCTTTCGTTCGAACCACGGCGGCCCGAGCAGCGCCGCCTCGCGAAAGACGTAGATGAGGTCAAATTTTTTGAGTTCCGAGAGTTCGGAGTACCGGCGTTTCAAATTGCGGGTCACGGCGCCGATCTTCGACAAAACCTGACCGCCGATATAGAGCACAGACCGCTGGTCCTCATTTTCAAACGGCGCGTACGTGATCTCAACACCGCTTTGACGCAATATCGGCTCCCATTGTTCTATTCGAAATCGCTGTCCGGGAGAGGTGTCGTAGATCGAGGGGACTATTGCTAAAACTCGCATAAACAAAGGATGAAATGTTAGCAATTCAACCCCGCTTTTGCAAAGTGGGTTTGGCATCAGCTTTAGCTTTTCTTGACGGCCCAGGTTTCGATGTACGTTCCCATCTCGCCGAGATTGCTAAGTGCCGTGACAGCCTTTGACCCGGTGGTTTCGAGCCGCCCAAGTATACCGCCTCGCGGAGGCACCATGCTCGTTCCACCGTAAACTGACCACACACGCGGTTCCAAGCCATGCTTTTTCAGTAGAGACCTAAGCGATTTCGGGCTAAAGCCAAATATATGGAACGGGGCAAACGTCGGTGAGAGGTTCACACACCAACCGGTTCGCCGAAGC
>JBGTCS010000160.1:0-3088 GCA_041748715.1 Pyrinomonadaceae bacterium
CGAACATAGAGAATAAATCAAAATTAACCGAAGGTGTTAGGCTGGAGAACCATTATTCCTGTCTGGGAAAGATCGTTCCACGAGTCAGGTTTTGGCAAATTAAATGGCAACCTCAGCATCGGACGGGACTTCATACCTTAGTCTTTTGCAGGACATTGCGGCACAACTGTTAATTACTTGACGTGCCAAATCGTTAAATCCCGATAACCTGATCCGATCGCATGAACGCGGTCAATAATGAGAGGAATTATAAAATGAACAAAAATATACTTCGCTTTCCCATCGTAGCGACCGTGTTTATGTTGACATTTGTCGCAATCGGTTTTTCACAGACGTCACCGAGCAAAAATTTCGCTAATATCACGATCAAGAATTTTGGCCAGATGGACGAGCGATTTTACCGCGGCGCCCGGCCCAAAGAGGGCGAGTTTGCGGCGTTAAGAGCACTCGGCGTCCAGACGGTTATTGATCTCCAGGATGAGCCTCGCGAATATGAAAAACGTGAGGTCGAGGCATTGGGAATGCAATATATCAATATTCCGATCATCGACAAGGGATATCCCACCGAGGAAAACATTGAAATGTTTCTCAAAACCGTCAACGACCCGGCAACCGGAGTATTCTTTGCCCACTGTGCCGGTGGACGTCACCGAACGGGCGATGTCGGGGCTGTCTACCGATTTACAAAATACGGTTGGGGTTTTGACCAGGTTTACGAGGAAATGAAGAACTATGACTTTTATTCTTCCTGGGGCCACGGCAAACAGAAAGATTTTGTAGAGGATTATGCGGCTAAGATGCTGGCAGATAAAGCTGCTGCGACCGCGATAGGGGTTGACGCCGCATCAAAATCAGAGATGAATAAATAGCAAATAAAAATGGCGTCTGCTGACGCCCTATCACTAAAATATCGCCTCCAATTATTGAAAGATATTGGAGGCATTTTTTGTTTTTGACCATTGAATGCCTTCGGTATTTTCAGGGTCGGCGGCCAGAATTCGGTCGCTCAGACGGTCGGTGGTCAGGTTCAAACGAAGATTCAAATAATACGTGATATTTCCTATCGGTTTATCTTCATCGGCAGGAACCAATTTTCGTACCTCGGCGTCGATCTTGAGACGTTTGAATATCTTTTTAAGTATCTTTTGTGTTTTGTCGGGATCGCGAGTCTTGACGGTCAGCTCCATCGATCTGAACGATTGTTCAGATTCGTTAAATTCGAGTAGCCATAAAAGAGCCAGCGAGAACAGGCAGAGAGCGGCGCCGAGATCCCAGCGGCCAAAACCGGCGGCCAGACCGAGCGCGAGGCTGATCAGCAATACCGTAATTTCCTTTGGATCGCGAATATTGGTGCGAAATCGGACGAGCGAGGCGGCCGCAAAAATTGCAAAGGCCCGGGCGGCATTATCCCCAACTATCATCATCAAGGCGGCGGCGACTACCGCTAACAAAATTTGAGTCTGTGAAACGAAAAGGCTGCGCCGGAAAAGCGGTACGTTCTTTCGAGGCCTGAAAGCCAGGATAGCGGAGAGCAGCACGGCCACCAAAAGTCTCTGAACAATATCAAGTGTATTGATAGGCAGCGATGCTGACCCGGCCGGCAAAGCTCCACCGCCAAAAGGGTTTAAAAGTGATGGCTCGTCGTCTGCGGGATTAATGGTCGTAGCTGTATTGGCCGCAGCTCCCGCATTCGCCGGTTTCGACGTTGAATTGGTATTTGAGACATTAGAGTTAGACGTCGCTTCGCGGGAGCAACCCGCGAAAAATACAACCAGGATAAGTGAAACTGTACCTATTGATGTACAAATGCTTTTGATTATTGTAAGCGTTCTTTTCATTTGAGAAGTGATACCCTGCGATCTGCCGCAGCCCGGTCAAGCTGGGTGATACGTGATCTGACGGCCCGTGTCAAAATATTGATATTTGTCGGCGAATAATTGGCCGCGCGAAAGGCGTCTCTGATCTGCCGGTCGCTAAGCTGCTTTAACAAGTCAGCCAGCCAGCGGGCGTCGGCAGTTGTAAAATCTTTCATCCGACTGCGATTTTTGCCATTAAAAACAACTCTAACATGATTTTTCTCGGTTTCCTTTACGAGCTTTGATTTAGCGTAATCCCCAGGTTTATTTCGGCTGCGGCCGATTCGCCAGATGATCGGCAGTCCGTTGCTGCCGGTTTTGCCAAAACTGACGCCGAGATCGCTGATGGCGTATTGATCTTCGCCGTCGGTTTTCAAAATGACGTTATTCGCGCTTTTCATATCCCAATTATTTATGAACGCCATCATCAACATTAGCCCTTTCATCTCGGGCGTGCCTTCAAACGGCGTTTTTCCCCATCGCCAGTCCTTGCCGCGATCAACATCGTCGGGACGAGCTTCGAGACGGGCATTTGAAAATGTCCCTTTGCCCGGTATTGTCAGTCGCGGCACCAGATAATTGATCTCGGTTTTGTAACCGAGTGCCCATAACAGGCGTACGGCGGCGGTTTCGGATTGGGCCTCGTCGCCGATCTTGGCGACCCAGGTTCGGCCGGAACCGTCCTTGATCCGGAATTTGGTCGAATGACCGCCTTTTTCTTCTTTGAGAAATGTGATCCGCGAAAGATCAGGCTGGCCGTTTTTGCCGCCGGGTCCGAAATAAAGGTCTCGTCGGCCAATGTCGACATTCTCCCAGAGAACCGGTGTCCCGCCCAGATCGCCTTTATTCCGCTTTTGCGCGTCGGCCGCTGTAAATAAAAACATCATCGCGGCCACTATGACCGCGGCCGACCGAACAAAACTGCTCCGAGGTGTCAAACGCTGCATTTACTTATCTCCCGACGGCTTCATTTTGCCGCCGCCCTGCGTTGCCAAATCCAAGGCCCGGATGCGATTTTTTACGCTGCGGCTCAGAATGCCAACTTCTTCGTCCGTATAGTTTGCAGCTTTGAAAGCATCCTCGATCTGCTGATCCGAGAGCTGTATCAACAGGTCGGCTAGCCAGCGACCGTCGGCCTTGGTGATGCTGCCCAACGAACCGTCGTTTTTTCCGTTAAAATTGAAAGTGATCTTGCCGTCTTTTACTTTTTTGATGAATTCGGCTTCGGCATA
>JBGTCS010000161.1:0-2233 GCA_041748715.1 Pyrinomonadaceae bacterium
GCCATTTTGACCGCATCCGCGAATCCGGCATCGCTTTCGCATTTCATATCGCAACCGTCGGCCTGATGGATCACGACGCGGCCGGCCAGTTTTTGCTGTAGACCCTCAAGCAAAGTGACGGCGTCGGACACCTGTCCGTCCCCGGCCCACGAACCGTTGAGGCTTTTTCTCTCGGTGCCGAACGGACCGATCAAAGCGAGCTTCTTAATGTCCTTTTTTATAGGCAGAGTGCCGTCTTCGTTTTTGAGCAGAACAAACGACTTTGCCGCCGCCGTTTTGGCAAAATCACGATTGGCTTGTTTGAACACCTCACGTTTTTCGAGCGACTCATCAGCAAACGGCTTATCAAACAACCCGAGGCGAAACTTTATCCGGAGGACGTGGCGGACCGCGTTGTCGATATTCGAGAGCGGAACTTTTTTTTCCTTTACCAATTCTTCGCCGTATTTGTTGTAAAGCCGGCTGACCATTTCAATATCCGTACCGGCATTTAGCGCATACATGGCCGCCTCAGACTCGTTGCTGGCCAGACCGTGAAAGATCAACTCCGTCACGGCCGTATAGTCGCTGAGGACAATGCCGTCGAACTTCCATTCGTCGCGGAGTACTTTTTTCAAAACAAACGGATTTCCGGTGACGGGGACACCGTCCAGATCGTTGAACGACGTCATAAAAGAACCGACCCCGGCGTCAACGGCGGCCTTAAATGGCGGGAAATACGTTTCGCGAAGTGAGCGTTCGGAAAGATCTGTCGTACCGTAATCACGCCCGCCCTCGGCCGCACCATAACCGACCCAGTGTTTCGCGGTCGCCAGGACACGGTTATTGGCGCTGTAATCCGTTCCCTGAAACCCGCGAACGCGGGCCGCCGAAACCAACGATCCAAAAAACACGTCTTCGCCCGCTCCTTCGATAACCCGTCCCCATCGAGGGTCTCTCGCAATATCGACCATCGGGGCAAACGTCCAATGAACACCGGCGGCTCGAGCCTCGGCGGCCGCAATCGCCGCGCTTTGTTCCATCAACGCGAGGTCCCAACTCGCCGATTCGCCAAGCGGTACCGGAAATATTGTGCGATATCCGTGAATCACATCGAATCCGAACAACATCGGGATTTTAAGACGCGATTCGAGGGCGGCACGCTGAAGTTCGTTTGTCATCAGAGCGCCGCGGACATTCAGAGTGGAACCAAGCAGCCCTTTTCGGGCCATTTCCAGATGTTCGGGTCGGTATTTACCGTTCGCCTCGCCATCGAGCTGCTGAAGCTGACCAAGCTTTTCGACCAATGTCATTTTGGCGATCAACAGATCTATTCGACGCTCCACGACGGGTCCCGTCCGCTGTGCAGGCGTGACAAATGAAAACGCAAAGATCGCGATAACGCTTAATAAATATTTCGAGATAGATGATCGCATCTTGATAATATTTGAGAGGGAGTTCGATCCGCTCCGACTGGAGCGCAGGCATCCCTGCCTGCCACGCCGGATACGGCGTTCGGCCCGCGGCCACCTACAACCTAACCAAAAGACCGCGAGCGAATCCAGAGCGATTCGCCACGGGCAAGCGGGACGCCCAGCGTTCCGGTCGATAGACCGCTAAAAACTAAACCTTATCTGAAATTCGCCGACTCGGCCAGCGAGAGCATTTGTCGCTGTGCCAAACGTCGCTAACTGGATACGGGTCGGATCCGAATTTGAATTAAACGGCGCAAGGTTCAGAGTATTTAGAATATTGAAAAAGTTGAATCTCAGATCAAGTTTTGCGTTCTCGCCTAGCACACTCAGATTGGGCAGGCCAAATTGTTTGGCAAAGGCCATGTCGAGATTAAAATATTTTGGCCCGCGAAAAACGTTACGACCGATCCCGGGGCGATTGGCAAACGGGTTGGCATTAAACGGCACCACTGTGTTGAAATATCTGCTGCAGCCGGGCGGCACGCCGCAATTAGCACCCGGTATCAAGTTATTTGGAAATAGTCCGCCGGGGCGAAGAAAGTTTGCGTTGGTATTGGCGAGCGCCTGTTGGCCGGTGTAACTTGTCGGCCGCGGATCGCAGAAATTATTCGATGTCGTTCCCAGCAGACAGCCAAAGGCTTTTGGCGTCCATGGGAAACCGGTGTGACGCGTGACGATCGCGTTTATCTGCCAACCGCCAAGTAATTTACCAGTCCATGTGCTTTTATCCTGAAAGATCGGCAAGTCCCACAATGCCGAAGCTGTAATATTGTGCCGGA
>JBGTCS010000162.1:0-2516 GCA_041748715.1 Pyrinomonadaceae bacterium
AACGCAACCAAAACAACCCAAAAACAATATCCACCTGCCGTTCGCACAACCCGCATAGCTTTCATTTCTAAATACCTCCTGTTAATTCTGAACTCCCTGTAAGATTATTGAAGACCTCTTCCCGTTGTCTCGGCGGGAAGCCATAAATGTTGGGCGAAAGCAAAATGAGAATAATAAAAAGTTAAAACTGCATTTCATATCGAGTTTCCGTTGAAAATCCTTAATCTCAAAACAATTCATCAATTTGCGAAATGCGACCAAGTCCCTTCAAGGCAGTCTCGTACTTATGCCTATTTATTCAACAGAAGTCTCAGCTTAGCCAAAGCAATCTTTGCCACAATCGCCTGCGATCTGATACGTGTGACCTTATCGCTTATCGCGTCAAGCGAGGAATTTGTTTGATCGGGGTTTTCTTTTGCGAAAAGCAATGTTGCGTCAAGAATGTTCGAGTTGGGTAACGACTGGTCCGCCCATTTTTCCGGACCGTCGCCACTGCCACAGAATAGCGGAATCCTTACGGGTATAGAGAATTTCCATTTATCGACCGGTTCCTGTTTATTTAAGCTCTTAACGGCCCTTGCGAAAAGATCGATAGCCCCGGCGGGGTCGGATTTTAGTAGTATCGACGCCAAGCCGAACAACAGCCCTGATCTTTCTCTTGCTTCAGAAAGCTTCTCGCTTAAAACGGCTGCGGCGTCGACCATTTTTTCGCCCTCGGATTTCTCATTTTTATTCAACAAAGCTCGAGCCAACTCCGCATTGGCAATTGCTTTGATTCCATACGACGAGAGTTTTTTTATCTGCTTTTGAGCCCCATCCCAGTCACCGTCCTTGATCGCTGCCTCGGCCAGGTCAAAATTAACAACTTGCATGACCATGTCATTTTGTTTCTGACCTTCGATCTTACCGGCAACCTCTAACGCCCGTTTAAAATTCTTTCGGTAACTAAATGTAAAGACCGCCCGGCTGTAGATTACATCCCTTTCACACGTTCCAACTATTTTTTCGACCTCATCGAGGCTTTCCTCGGCCCATTGCATTTGTTTTTCGGCACTTTCAACGGAACTCTGTAGTTTTGCCCGATTTAGGTTGATCATGTCCATGTGCGCCGCCACCCTTTGGGACTGCTCCGGCGAAACGCCTACTATTCCCCTATCTTCAAGCTGCTGCCAGGCCGCTAGAGACCCGGGCGAAAATCTTGCCACTTCCGGGACAAGATATGCCAGGGCAAATAAAATGGCGTGGTTCAGCGATTCGAGGCTGACGCCCGTGGCGTTGTTGCGCTGCTCGATGGCCTGTGAAACTCTCCCGTAGGCAAGACTCAAAAAGGGCCTAATAAACGCAGGATTTGCAAACAATTTGTCGTTACGCCAAAAGTGACCTCCGGTCCCCACTCCATTTTGGCTTACAGTTCTGTATTCGGTATATCCAAACGCGTAACCGGCCAAAGGGAGTATCGAGCGAACTGAAATATTTTGCTTCGCGATAGCCTTATTTAGAAATGTTGAGTACACGCGGTTGGCAAGCGACACATCGACCTCGGCCAGCTTAAAAATAAAAAAGGCGGCTGTTCCGTCCTCTAAACCATTTGGAGCAAACGCCTCCGCTAATTCGGCAGCTTTTCGAGGATCGGTTTTCAATAGATCAAGTGCGGTTTCGGTGGAAAGGTCATCCACACCTTTGTCGCCGCCTTCTTTTTTCAGAAGCCTGTCCGTCAAAACTTTTGCCAAAGAAACATCGAGTTTAGACGCTGTCACGAGTACGTGATTCAGGACCGGACGATTCTTCTTGTCGATCTCAGTCAATTTCCACGCCTCGTCGAGTGCTTTGATAAATAGCTCCTGCGACTCGTTATGATCAATCTCCCAATAGGCACTCGCAACTTCGGTGATGGCATAGGGGCGACGCTCCTCTGGCGAAACGGTTCGGGCTTCTTGTACGAGTCCATCAAGAACTATTCTCCAACGCATTAAACCCGGATCAGGCGGTTTTGCTGTCGGATTTGGCTTTTGCCCAAATACCGGCGAAATAAGCAATAACAATCCCACGACAATCACCGCAATTCGGATCTGAGTATAATTTCTCTCCATAGCTAGGTACCAAAAAGTCTCTCTATCGTCTAATTACCAATCGCTTTCGAAGGCTCTTTTTTCTTTGCTTTTCTAAGCTCCTCGACCATTTTTTTTGTGTCGACATATTTCGAGAGCGAAGATTCGAGCAGGCCCAGCTTCAACCGAACCCGACTTCTGCGGGAGCTGATGCTGTTAAGCGAGTTTGTAATACTGATTTCGTCTATCTCGAGCAATTCCGAGGCGAGCGGAATAACGTCCTTTCCGGAATAATAGTCTTTGATCGCGAGGTAGTTAGGATTTTCGCCATCCGCAGTATTGATGGATTTGACGGCATCTCGAAACACCCTTTCTGCCTCTGTCGGTTGAACTTGAATATACATATCCGTTAGCACGAGATAGCTACTAGCCGCTTCCGTTGGCTTTATTTCCCGGGATTTAAGGTCC